>JAUPUA010000091.1 GCA_030917805.1 Patescibacteria group bacterium | reverse complement strand
GAAGCCAGGGCTCTGGCGGCCTTAGAGGCAGAAGCCTCTGTTGAGTACCTTCCGGTAAGCTGGAGCTGGTATCGAAAGGGAGGGTTGAGACTGGCCCGTCGTTCTTCGAGTTCTTTTTTGTAGAAACCTTCATAATCCTCTTCAGAGGCCATCTTAACGGCAGGATGATCAGGGGCAAAGCTTTGGATGATTACTTTACCGTGGCTGTGGCCACGTCCAACTCTGCCGATAACTTGAGTGATTAGCTGGAAGGTCCTTTCTGAAGATCTGAAATCTGGCATGCTTAATCCTGATTCGGCTTGAACAATTCCTACTAAACTTAACTTGGGCAAGTCTAGACCTTTGGCGAGCATTTGGGTTCCAACAATAATATCTACGTGACCTGCTCTGAGCTTTTCGAAGTTGTTTTCTAGGGTGGAATCTTTAGTAGTATTATCGGCGTCGAATCTGGCTATGCGGGCATCAGGAAAGAGTTTTTCAAGTTCTGTAACAATCTGTTTGGTTCCGTATCCTCTTAGGCTTAAGGCTTCGGATGAGCAAAGAGGGCATAGAAGCTGGGGCTTAGTCTTAAAACCACAGGTATGACATCTTAAATTATACTCATCTGCGTGGAAGACCAGTGGGATGTGGCAGCTGGGGCAAGAATTAATCCAGTCACAACTAGAGCAAAGTTGCATACGGGCGCTACCTCTGCGGTTGTGGAAGATCATGGCTTGTCCTGCACTGTTTAGCGCAGATTTAATACCTTTAGTAAGCTCAGTAGAGATAATCTTGTTCTTGCCGAAGTTGTCTTTATTGCGAGAATCGATTAGAGAGACTTCTTTGGTTTGAGATCCGCGTGCACTAAGTCTAAGTACGGGTACATCTTTTTGTGTAAGAGTATAAAGATCAGAGATATTAGGGGTAGCACTCCCTAGAATAAGTTTAGAGGCTGTAACTTTGGCGAGCATTCCTCCGACTATCACCGAGTTATATCTTGGTGTACTATCTTGCTTGTAGGATTGGTCATGGAATTCGTCTATAACTGTTAAGCCAAGGTTCTGGATAGGGCAGAACATGGCAGAGCGTGGACCGAGAACGATGATTGGCCTGCTTTCAGAGGTGAGTTGCTTGATTAGTTGCCAACTTTTGGCTCTGGCAACAGAGGTCTGGCCAGAGTGAAGAGTGATCAGAGGTGCGCCTAGCTCTTCAAATCTGGCGATATTCTGGGTAGTAAGGCCGATTTCTGGGACTAAGATTAAGACAGATTTATTTTGCTCTAGAACATCTTTGGCGCAGTGAAGGTAGACCTCGGTTTTACCAGAACCAGTCGCACCATGGAGTATAAAAGATGACTTTTCGTTATCGGTGATTGCTTTAAAAGCAGAGGACTGCTCTTTATTAAGCTTATTGAGAGTGGTCTCTTCTGGTCGTGCTCTGAACTGCAGTTTAGTTATTTCATGTTCTAGCCATTTGGAATCAGTTTTGCTGTAGATTCTCTTGATCAAATTAGTTGTACAGAACAGCTCTAATGTAGAGCCGATACCTGCTGCATAGTAAATTGACAACCAGTTAAGAAGCTCGATGCTAGCGCTGTTAATGAACTCTCTTTCAATCACCCGAGTAATGGCCTTGAACTTAAACTTTGGTTTTGGTGGGTTTAGCTCAACTACAAGGCCCATCATCTCTTTTTTGCCAAATGTGCAGAGAGCTAGATCACCTAGCTGCAACTTATCAGTAGAGGAATAAACGAAAGTGTTTAGGCCTTCGAACTTGTTCTTGGTGGGAAATGCTACAGAATAAAGGTTAGTCATATCTGTAGTAGATTCTAGCAAAGTTAGGGTGACAGAACCTCTTTATTTGTGTTAGCATAAGCATAAAAGTATATACAGATATTCGTATAGAATTTAGATAAATATATAAACAAAGATGGCAAGCGAACAAGAATTTGAACATTACTGTGGGATTGATGTAGGAACAGAGAACATTAGATGTGTGATTGGGCGGGCTCCAGAGAAACCTGGTGAACTTCCTAGAATACTGGGTTGCGGAAGTGCTAAATCTTTTGGAGTGAGACGAGGATCTGTGGTAGATACTGTGGCTGTGGCCCAATCTATTGATGCAGCTTTAGCTGATGCAGAAAAAGTTAGCGGGGTCAGCGTAGATGGTGCAACTTTTTCTATGAACGGTCAGCATGTTAAAACATATTCCTCTAAGGGTGTTGCGGCCATAGCTGAAGGTGAGCAGGTTTCGCATGCTGATTTAGATAAGGCTATGGCTGCGGCATCCATCGTACAGCTTCCAAATAATCAGCGGGTAACAGAAATTATAGCTGGTGGATATAGCGTAGATGGTCAAGAGAATGTGCAGGATCCTACTGGAATGGTGGGGAGTAGACTTGAGGTAGAGGCCGTAATAATTAGTTCTTCAGAAATACATTTAAAAAATTTGGAAAAGGCGATTGTAACGGCCAATGTAAATTGTAACGGCTTGCAGCCAGCCGTAAGAGCTGCAGCAGAGGCAACCCTAACTAGACAACAACGGGAAAGAGGGGTTATATTCGTGGATATAGGAGCTCAGACGACCTCTTTAGCTGTCTATGAAGAGATGGAGATGAAGAAGATAGCAGTAGTGCCAATGGGCTCATCGAATATTACAAATGATTTAGCGATTGGGCTTAGGGTAGAGGTTGATCTTGCTGAAAAGGTCAAACTTGAATATGCAGAAGTTGGCAGTAGGGTTGAAGCTACAAAGGTTATTGAGGTGGACTGGGAAGATGAGATTTATAAATTTAAGGCGCGGGATGTAGATCTTATTATTGGCTCTAGATTAGAGGAGATTTTTGAAAGGTTAGCTAAAGAACTTAAGAAGATGGGTCAGCATTCTAGATTGCCGGGTGGAATAATATTGAGTGGTGGAGGTAGCGCAATAAAAGGGACTGAAGAAGTTGCTCGTGACATTTTGAAGCTACCATCAAAGAGGGCGGCAGTGAGTTCTTATGAGACATCTACTGGTGATGTGCTAGGCACAGAATGGTCTACAGCAGTAGGTTTAATGCTTTTTGATGATAAGAGTTTTAATGATGCTAACAGAGGTGGACGCAAGCTTATCGATCAAATTTTTGATCGATCTAAAAGATTAGTGTTCAAGCAAAAGATGTAACTAAACTGTTCGATCAAAAATTTGTTGTGGGAGTTAATTGGATAGTGGACTTTGATAGACCTTTTGGTATAAATTAAGTCTATTGAAGTAAATAATTGTTCACGAAAAAGGAAATTAAGAAATGCCACAGTTACAAATTGAAGAACCCCAGAGTCTAGCTGTAATTAAAGTTTTCGGAGTAGGAGGGGCAGGTGGTGCGGCGATTAACCGCATGAAAGACTCTGGCTTAAACGGCGTAACCTATGTTGCAGTCAATACTGATGCGCAGGCATTGGCGCATTCGTCTGCGGACGAGAAGATACATATAGGTCAGAATACCACTAGAGGTTTGGGTGCCGGGGCAGATCCAGCAGTTGGAAAGGCTGCCGCAGAAGAATCTAAAGAAGATATTAAAAGATCTTTAGAGGGTGCGGACATGATTTTTATAGCTGCCGGTAAGGGTGGTGGTACAGGTTCTGGTGCTGCTGGAGTTGTGGCGAGTATTGCCAGGGAAATGGATATTCTAGTTCTTGGAGTAGTCACTAAGCCTTTCAGCTTTGAAGGTGATAGAAGAAGAAGAAACGCTGAATGGGGTATTGCGCAACTTGAACCGTTTGTAGATACTCTTATAACTATTCCAAACGATAAGCTCTTGCAGACAATCGAGAGAGATACCCCGCTTGTTGAGGCCTTTAAGTTCGCTGATGATGTCTTAAGGCAAGGTGTACAGGGGATTACGGATCTTATTACAGAGGCAGGCTTAATTAACTTAGACTTTGCTGATATAAAGACTATTGTTAGTCGAGCAGGTTCTGCATTAATGGGAATTGGGCGGGCGACTGGTGAGAATAGAGCTGTTAATGCAGCACAACAGGCGATTGAATCTCCACTGCTAGAAGTTTCAATAGACGGTGCTCGAGGAGTTCTATTCAGCGTGGCTGGTGGGCAAGATCTTAGTATGCACGAGATTAATGAGGCAGCTGAAGTTATTACCTCTGCAGTAGCTCCTGATGCAAATATTATCTTCGGGGCCTCAATTCGTGATGATCTAGAAGAGGGAGAGGTTGTTGTGACTGTTGTCGCTACCGGCTTTGACCCTTCATACTTCCACTCTAGACCTAACTCTAATAGTCTAGGTGATTTTGAACCTGATAGTCTGTCTAGTTCAAGAGTTACGGCCTCAAAGAAACATATCCTTGATGATGAAGATAATATAGAAAGAGTTAAAGAAGAAATTGGTGATATCGGTGAAGACCTAGATAAAGACAAGAGTACGTCTGATAATGAAAAGAGTATTACCGATAAAGATGATGACGATGATCGTGATGTAAGTGTTTGGGACTCTGAAGATGACGACGACGATGATGAGGATGAGGATGATACTCCATCATTCCTACGCCGAAGACTACGAAGAAAATAGGACCAGAGTAAACTTAACAGCAATATTCAATTGTAAAAAGCGCTAGATATGGTTTATGATTTAAAGCATAAGCACTATATATAGTTTTTATCTTTCTAGATTAGCTTTGGTAGCTCCTGAGTATATGTCTAGAATGCACCTAAAGTTCTTTTCCTGTATTAAATTTAAGTTTATAAAGTATGAAATGCCCTAAATGTCATGAACTTGGAAAAGATAGAGTACTAGAATCTAGAGAGTCCCCAGGTTCCGAGACAATTAGAAGACGGCGTGAGTGTTGAGAGTGCGGGGAGCGTTTTAATAGTTATGAACGAATTGAGAGGCCAACTCTGCTTGTTGTAAAAAGAGATGGTAGCCAAGAACTTTTTGATAGGAAGAAGCTGGCGGAGTCCCTAGTAAGAGCAGTAGGTAAGTTCTTCGCTAGTCCAAGTTATTTAGAAGAGTTGGTGTCAGAGGTAGAGGAAGAGGCTTATAAAAGATCTGAAGAGAATGCTATTAAATCTGTTGATATAGGCGAAATGATTCTTGATGGTCTGGCAGAAAAGAATGAGGTGGCATATATTAGGTTCGCGAGTGTATATAGAAACTTTAAAAATCTGAAGGAGTTTGAGAGTGAACTCCAGAGGTTAAAGAAATTTAAAGCTCGGGATTAGTTTTGGTGGCACAGTGCGTAGAGGACTAAAGTTATTTAAGAGAGGGTAAAACTTATGGCAGGACTTGTAGAGAGATTTTTTACGCACGATTTGAGCGGCGATGTTTACAGCTTATTCAATTGGGCAACTTTTGATGCTAAGATTGAGAACTATTTTACCGGAGAGGTTGCATTTGAACAAACCGGAGTTGAGTTTCCAGAGAACTGGAGCGTGAATGCTATTAACATTGTTTCTCAAAAGTACTTTTGCGGTACACCGGGTACTCCAACCAGGGAGTACAGCCTAAAGCAGCTTATTAACAGAGTTGCGGATACCATAACTGAGCACGGCAAAAAAGAGAATTACTTTGAATCTGAAGAAGAATCAAAGATCTTCAATGATGAGTTGAAGTTTATCTTAACAAGCCAAAGGGCAGCCTTTAACTCCCCAGTCTGGTTTAATATTGGTGCTCCAGAGCGTTCTCAGCAGGCCAGTGCGTGTTTTATTCTTTCTGTGGATGATACGATGGAATCTATTTTGGAATGGTACAGACAGGAAGGAATGATCTTTAAAGGAGGAAGCGGGGCTGGAGCGAATATCTCTAAGTTACGTTCTTCTAAAGAGGGACTTGGAAACTCTGGTGGATCATCTTCTGGGCCAGTTAGTTTTATGCGTGGGGCAGACTCCGTTGCGGGAACTATTAAATCTGGAGGAAAGACACGCCGAGCTGCAAAGATGGTGATTATGAATGTTGACCATCCTGATATTGAGGAGTTTATATGGTGTAAGGCAATTGAAGAGCGCAAGTCACGTGTTTTGAAGGCTGCTGGGTTTGATATGGATCTAGACGGAAAAGATTCATTTAGCGTGCAATATCAGAATGCCAACAACTCGGTGCGAGTGAGTGATGATTTTATGCGTGCAGTAGAATCTGGCACAGATTGGAACTTGCTCGGTGTGAAGGATGGGGAAGTAAAGAAGACGATGCCCGCGAGGGATTTGTGGAGGCAGATTGCCGAATCTGCCTGGGAATGTGCCGACCCAGGAATGCAGTTTGATACGATAATTAATCACTGGCACACTACTCCAAATGCTGGGCGAATTAACGCCTCTAACCCTTGTTCTGAATACATGCATCTAGATGACTCTGCCTGTAACCTGGCTTCAATTAATCTGCTAAGGTTTTTGAATGAGGACGGATCTTTTGATGCAGAAGCTTACCGGCAGACAATTAGGGTCGTATTCTTAGCCCAAGAAGTACTTGTTGGCTACAGTGAATACCCAACTGAAAAGATTACTAAAAATGCTAAGGCTTATCGTGAACTTGGGCTTGGTTATGCAAACTTAGGGGCGCTTCTGATGGGAATGGGTCTCCCGTATGATAGTGATGAAGGAAGGGCTCTTGCGGCGACCTTAACCGCAATAATGACAGGTGAGGGTTATGCGCAATCTGCAAAAATAGCTAAGGTTGTTGGTACATTTGCCGGCTACCAGGCAGACAGCGAAGGAATGAACAGAGTTTTAGAACAGCATCGAGATGCGCTTAAGCACATTGATAAGTTAAAAGTGGAACTTAAACTGAATCTTGTGGCTGAGCAATCTTGGGATAATGCAGTAAAGTGGGGGCGTGAGAATGGTGTCAGAAACTCACAAGCAACTGTTCTAGCTCCAACCGGAACGATTGCCTTTATGATGGACTGCGATACAACCGGAATCGAGCCAGATCTTGCTTTAGTTAAGACTAAGAAGCTTGTTGGTGGAGGAACAATGAGCATTGTAAACCAGACAATTCCACTTTCTCTCAAAACTTTGGGCTACGATCAGTTTGAGATTGATGCGATCATTAAGTTTATTGATGATGAAAAGACTATTTTGGGCGCTCCCGCGCTTAAGAAGGAGCATTATCCGGTCTTTGCATGTTCGATGGGTGACAATGTAATCCACTACACCGGCCATGTTCGTATGATGGGTGCTGTGCAACCATTCCTCTCTGGGGCAATCTCTAAAACTGTTAACATGCCAGAAGATGCAACAGTTGAAGATATTGAAGAAATTCATATGATGAGCTGGAAAGAAGGCTTGAAGGCCGTGGCAATTTATAGAGATAACTGTAAGGTCGGACAGCCGTTAAGTACAACAAAAAAGGATGAAAAAGACCGAAAGTTTAATGCGAATAATCCTCAAGAAGAGCCAAAGAGCAGTGTCTTACCAAGCTCAAATGTTTCGCATAGTGCATCAAAGCAACTTCCTAAAACTAGAAATGCAAAAACATTTGAGTTTAGAGTAGCGGACTGTAAGGGTTATGTAACGGTTGGAGAGTTTGATGATGGAACGCCAGCAGAGATCTTCTTGCAAGTAAGTAAACAGGGTTCTACGCTTGCTGGAATAATGGATAGTTTTGCAATCTCAATATCGCGAGGCTTAAGAAACGGGGTTCCACTAAAAAGTTATGTGAGTGACTTTATTGGGATGAGTTTTGCTCCTGCCGGAGTGACCGATGACCCTGAAATCAGGACTGCATCAAGTTTGATGGATTACATCTTTAGAAAGATAGCGAAGGATTATTTAA
>JAUPUA010000069.1 GCA_030917805.1 Patescibacteria group bacterium | reverse complement strand
TTTGAGAAGTTTGCCAGCATCTTTTGGAACTCCGTGCATTTTGGTGAGTTCATTTTTAAGATCTAGAGGAAGGTCGAGAATTATAGTGGCAAGTTCTTTAGAGATAAATGCCATGTCTTTACCGGCCTCAAGTTTTTTTTGATATTTAACTGGAATCTTCCAAAGACTCTCGTAAATACTCTCTAGATTCTTATACTCGTTTAGGAGCTCGCACGCAGCCTTAGGTCCGATCCCAGCAACACCCGGGATGTTATCGCTACTATCGCCCATCAAAGCCTTGTAGTCGATAAACTGCTCGACCTCAATTCCGTATTTCTCTTCAAAAGCTTTTTGGTTGAACTTTTGAATATCACTAAATCCTTTTTTAATGTTCATAATCTCCGTCTTGCCGTCGTGAATAAGTTGGAGCATGTCTAAATCAGAAGTAATGAGCTTGGTCTCTAAGTTTAAATCTTTGGCTTGGTGTGCAAATGCTCCGAGAATGTCATCGGCCTCGTAACCATCCAGCTCATAAAGTGGCCAGCCTAGAACCTCTAGAAAGTTTTTTAGAATTGGAACTTGCTCATAGAAGTCTGGTGGGGCGGGTTTACGATTCGCTTTATACTCTGGATAGATCTCCCGTCTTTTTGCGGTGTTAGTTTTAGACTTATCCCAAGCAACTGCAACATAATCTGGCTTAAGCTTAGTAATTATTTCTAGTGCTAAAGTTGCGAAACCATACACTCCGCCAGTTGAGACTCCATCACGCGTAGAGAGGTTTGGCATAGCATAATAACCACGGTAAAAAACCGACTTGCCATCAATAACCGCCAGGACCTTGTTCTTCTTATCTTTACTCATCTTTACCATAAGTCTAACAGATGGTTCGGGCTTTTTGTTAAGCTTAGAGTAATGATTACTCTACTTGTCTCTTCAAAGACAATGCTTAAAAAGAAGGTTGGCTTTGATCTGCCCTATAGTAATCCTTTTTTCGAAAGTGAGGCCAGGATCGTCAACACGGCTCTTTCTAAACTTAGCCAACAAGAACTCAAGAAGGTGATGCACGTTTCTGACAACCTCGCCAAAGAGGTGGCCCAGAAGATTAAAGATTGGCCAAAAGCAGAGAAGGTTCAGGCTTGGCTCTTGTTTAGTGGAGATGTTTATAAAGGCTTAGCTGCTGAGACCTTAACTGAAGAAGATTTTGAATGGGCGCAGAATAAGGTCTGGACACTTTCGGGACTTTACGGAATTGCCCGACCTCTTGATGCAATTAGTCCATACAGGCTGGAGGCTGGCTACAAACTAACCGTTGATGGAAAAAAGAATATCTATGATTTTTGGGGGGATAAGATCGCAAAGAGACTGGCAGACGAAGTTGTTCTAAACCTAAGCTCTGAGGAGTATATTAAGTTGATAAGAAAAGACTTTGTCGGCAAAATAGTTACCCCGCTATTCTTGCAGGACAGAAAGAGCGGAGTTAAGTTTGAGGCAGTTCATGCAAAAGTCGCTAGAGGAGCAATGGCCCGGTGGATTATAAAGAATAGGATAGATGATCCAGATTCGTTAAAGAACTTTGAATTAGGTGGTTACGTATTTGATGAATCTAGGTCTAGCGAACATGAGCCAGTATTTGTTCGCAAAGCTGAGGGCGTAATGAAGATTGATAAGTAGCTGTTAGGATTTGTATTAAGATTTAGCCTGTGGGGTTTTACCGAGTGCGGAATATGCGGCGAGCTTTCCAGAGACCACAGCAAATGGTGCCCCTGGACCCGGATTTGTATCTTGCCCTGCATAAAAGAGGTTCTTAAGTTTTTTAGAAGCAGCGCGTGGGCGCTTGTAGAACTTTTGCTTGTTAGTTAGTGCGACTCCGTATGCTGAGCCCGCTGGAGAGTTGAACATATCTCTAAAGTAGCTTGATGAAACAACATGTTTGGTGGTGATGTGATCGTTAATGTTGAACCCTATGACATCGCTAATTCTGGCAAAAGCTTGAGACACCAAGCTATTCTCAGAATCTTCTTCAACCCTTAAGCCAGCAGGAACTGGAATAGTGATAGTTAAAACCTCACCTCCACCGGGTGCAAGCGTGGGGTCAGTTAGTGATGGACAAGAAACATGAAAGGACCCAATTTTGTAAGGCCAAGTTGTGGATTTTATATCTAACTCAGAATCTGTTTCGGTGTCTGTGAATGTGTTATGGTGCAGAATATTTGGAACCCTGGTATTTAGCCCAAGAGAGACAATTATTGAGGAGGGTGAATAAGTTCTTGAGCTCCAGTAGCCGCTAGAGTAAGATTGCTTTGATGTCTCTAGGCTAGATTCTGTGGTTGAATAGCTAGAGGCTGAGATTATAATATCTGCAGGAATACGTTGACCAATATCTTTAATAATTACAGCCGATGCCGAACCGTACTGCACTTCTACTTTTTCTACTTGGTAGCCTTCATAGATTTCTACCCCGAGTTGCTGGGCAAGAGACTTAAAACCAGAGACTACAGAGCTAAAACCTCCGCCTGGGTACCAGACTCCTTGTTCGAAGATACTATACGGTAGGAATGAGTAAGCCGCCGGCAGGACATTTGAAGGTACGCCGAATATAGAGCTTGTACTATCGACTAACGCTCTACCCTCTTTTGAGGAGATGAGTTTAGAGGTCCTACTGCTAGAACTCCCTCTTGGCATAGAAAGTAATGCCGAGATAACACTTGGTTTTAGTAAATCGCGTCTACCCTTCCAGATCTCGTTCAAAAGGCTTAGCTTGAACTTAGAGTAAATAATTTTAGAACGATTTATGAGTCTCTTAAAGCCAAGCCCATCGCCAGGTTTAATACTATCTAGCAGCTCTGCCATTCTTTCGATCTCTAGTGCATCGGAACTTGAACTCGAGGTAAAAGATCGGTATGCAGGACTAAGCCTGGTTAAAGTGTAATGGTCTTCTGGCTTTTGGCCAAAATCATTAAAAAAGTCTTCGTAGATATCTGGCATCACATACCAACTAGGACCAAGATTGAACTTGTACCCTGCATCTTCGCCAAACTGAGCTCTTCCACCAACAGATATGTTTTTTTCTAGCAAGATTGTTCTGTAACCTGCGCGTGCCATGTAGCAGGCTGCACTTAAGCCTGCAAGACCCCCACCAATAATTACTGCCTGTTTTGCCCTTGCCAAAGTTTACCCCACTGTAAAGATAATTCTGCTTAAGTTTAACTATACCAAAAAAGAGCCCCGACTACCGAGGCTCTTTGAAACATGCTGCTTTGTAGTATTTACTGCTGAGCTAAAAGCTTATGGGCTTTTCTCTTGGCGAACCTACCCTCTATTGGCTTACTGGCTAATGCTCCAGAGATGCCTCCAGCTACTATACCGGCAAGAGTTGCCGAAGGAGATGAGTTTAATTGTTGATCTACGAGTAGACCAGACCAAGACCCTAGCGCCATAATGACTACCGAGGATATACCCGCGGCTTTTTTTCCGAGCTCCCGTCTAACCCCCTCTATTCTATACGCTTCGTATAAATTGAAGGCTGGGCTGACATCTGGTAATCTAGCCGAATCAGCCAAGGCCTCAAAAGTCTCTCTTTCGGCATACTGATCACCCCTCTCGTCCAGCATTCTCGCCATTCTTGCATTAGATTCTGCCTCAACCTGATCTAGGGTGGTGCTGCCAGTATTAGGTCTGCCATCCGAAGCAATCTCATCGGAAAGGCCCTTTAGGAGAGATGAAACCATCCTCCCGCTTGATTGACGAATGTCTACAGCCTGCCTGGCTTCACCTACCTCAATAGAGGACTTGAGTTCTCTATTGAGATCTCTTACCGATGTATTCGCTACCGCAGAGACGGCTAGTAAGTCTGTAGGATTCTCTAAATTAATCATTCCAATATCTTATCATTGTATATGCGTCTTTGTCAAGTCTATAGATATAATAAGAATAGAAAGAGCCCCTGGTGAGGCTCTTTTCATAAAATCTTGGTGGGCGAGAGAGGACTTGAACCTCCACACCTTGCGGTACATGCTCCTAAGGCATGCGTGTCTACCAATTCCACCACTCGCCCGCTTAAGCTGCAACTTAGCGTACTACTTATTTTATCAAAATTGATGCACCAGCGCTAGATATGGTAAAATAGGTTCTTCATGGTCCCATCGTCTAACGGTTAGGACACCAGGTTTTCATCCTGGCAACCGGGGTTCGATTCCCCGTGGGATCACCAAATCCTTATTTATAAGGTTAGCACCCCTCAATATCTCAAGAAATGATACTTCTAGAAATAGGAGGGTGTGAGAATCACTCTCAAAGTGTGTAGAATACTAGAGAGGATCGATTTAACAGCATGGGTGATTAGCTCAGTTGGCTAGAGCACCTCGTTTACACCGAGGGGGTCGGGGGTTCGAGCCCCTCATCACCCACCAATAATTGATTATGAAGAAAGAAGATAAAAAAGAAATTAAGATCAAAAAAGAGGATTCAAAAAATGGTGCCTCTGAACTTGAGCTTAAAATTAAAGAGCTAACTGAGGCTTTGCAAAGAGAGCGTGCCGATGCGCAGAATTTAAGCAGGCGTGCCGAGGCAGATAAGCTAAAGTGGGCCTCTTACTACAAGGCACAGATTGTAAAAGAATTATTGCCAACACTAGATGCTGCTGAAAAAGCCCTGGAGTTAAGTTCTAATGAAAAGCTGGATAAAACTGCGGAAGGAATGTCTGCCGTACTGATTAAACTTAAAAAATCGCTTGAAAAGATTGGTTTGGAAAAGATTGAGGCCGAGGGAAAGAGATTTGACGAGAACTTGCACGAGGCAATCTCTGTGGATGAAAGTGATGGCGAAAAAGATGTAGTCACCAAAGAGATGCAGGCAGGTTACAGACTTGGTGATGAGATCCTGCGCCACAGCATGGTTGTGGTTAGACGCTAACGGCGGTATAATCAAGTAGGTTGGGGTATTAGCTCAGTTGGTTAGAGCGCTTCGCTGGCAGTGAAGAGGTCAACGGTTCGAATCCGTTATACTCCACCAAGATATTATAATTGCCTATTCTCTCTCTGCCCTTAAGTACTCGTCAATATCGAAGTTGCATTCCTGCAAAAGTTGCATCTCTTTACCAGACGTTAGAACTGTTCGGTCCGAACCAAGCTCAGCATAATCAATCTTTGACTTGCCGGAGTAAACGTAGATTGCACCAAGATTCTGTCCTAGGTTTTCGTTCCATGTGTTCTGCCTGAATACCCATACATCCGTCATGACATAATCTTTAAGCGTCCAGATATATACAATATGGTACTCTCCGGATTTAAGCTCTGGCCTAGCCCCATAGAGTTCTCTTATGTGTGTGGAGATGTTTAGGTCTTTTAAGTTATCCCGTTCACCCTTATAAGTAATCAGGGGAATACCTAAAGCCCTGTGTAGACCCGAGAACTTGAAGATATCGTAAGTCATAAGAAGTCTACCTCCCTTAGCACTGCCTCATCCACGTCTACCAGACCTGTATTCTGGGTAAATCCCCACTTCTCTAATGCCTGAGTAGACGGTAGACGAATACTCTTCCCGTACTCCGTTCTTGAGTTATTTATTCTTTTTAACATCTCAGACATATCCGATTTAAACCTTTTAGCACCGGTAAAAACGTCAGGATCCATACATAATATGAATGTCCCGTAAGAAGTCTCTAGTGAGGTATCTGCAAAAGCAGCTCCAGCTAATGGCCCTGCAAGAGTTTCAACCATTAGTGCAAGAGAGTCAGACTTGTGATTACTGTCGAAAGATCTCATCGCGCCCTTTATCGCACTATTTGGGTTAAAAGTAGGATCGCCATCCTTATCCAGTGCAACATCTGCGGGGAGTCTCTCTCCTTTTATACTGGCCAGAATCAAACCATAGAAGGTCATTGAAGCAGTAGTGTAATCAAAGAAGAGTGGCTCATCTTTGGTCGGGAATGAAAGCCCGAAAGGGTTTGTTCCAAAAAGTGGATCTATACTACCAAAACCAGTCTGTACCGCAGGGGAGCGGCTCATCATTAAGCAGATAAGGTCTTTTTTGGCTGCTTTATAGAGGTAGTAGGATTGTGTGGCGTTGGAGCTAAAGGTGTTGTTAAGTGTGGCAATCCCAACACCATGTTTCTTGGCGTTGGAGATTGCCTCTGCTAAAGCTCTCTCGGTTGCAACCACAGAGGGATTGCCTCCTCCGTCCACCCTAGAGACACACTTCTTATTCTTTATTTTAATCTTAGATGTTGCTTTGATACTCTGTATCGGCTCTGTACCAGCAAGCTTCAAGAAACCCTGAGTGTGCTTTCCGGTTGATTCTGCCCAAAGAAGTGCGTTAAATATAGACTCTTGATCAGAGGATGAAAAATCTTTGAGTATTGCCTCGGTCTTTTCTTTAAGCCAATCTACCTTAACCAACATATTAAGCTTAAGTTTAGCAGATTTAGTTTATATCAACGTCAGCAAAGTGTCCTGGGACATCGAAAAGGCTGAGCATTTGGTCGTTCACTTGTCTTCCGTAAAGAGCTTCGCAGATCATTTCAGCAAAAGCGATATCATAAATGCCGGCTCGTTTATTTCTTTCGTAGCCATCAAATAAGCCTGCCTCGCGATCTATGTTTGCGCGTTCTCTAAGAGATGGCATGTGCGCTTCGTACATAAAGTCGTGAAAATCGGATGGCAGCGTACCGCTTGCACTAGCTAAAAGTACAGGCATATCTTCTCTAACCCCAAATAAACCTTCTGGGTTAGCTGCTATTGAGCCAATATGAGGATGCGTGCCCCTGCGACCTATTCTATTCAATCTATTTGCAA
Organism: Patescibacteria group bacterium; assembly: GCA_030917805.1. Taxonomy (GTDB): domain Bacteria; phylum Patescibacteriota; class Saccharimonadia; order Saccharimonadales; family HK-STAS-PATE-42; genus HK-STAS-PATE-42. The sequence goes on along the minus strand of JAUPUA010000069.1, from coordinate 4,673 downwards.
CATATCTGTACCCTTCTCCAGAATGTACTTGCCTATGTCCCTTGATGTCTCTTGCTATAGCGAGCCAAGCTAATTTGTCTAGGATGTAGGGCAATGCTGAACCATAGCGCTCTTCAACCTCTCCTGGTCTATTGATATAGTGAACAACCTCACCATCGGTAGTAGTGGCTAAACATGCGCCAGTACCTAGCCACACCCTATGTGAAGGTGAGTGCATAGCCGCTAGGCTTCCTCCTGCAGGTTTTCTTACTACCCCAAACACCTTGTCAGCCTCAAAGCAATCTAAGCCATATCTACCTGAGTTATAGATAGCCAGTTCTCTTATGAAATTCTCATCAACATTATCCCCAGCTATCTCCTCGGCCTTAGCTCGTAGCTCGGCAACAGCCTCCCATCTTTCGGTCGATGTACCTTCGAAAACCCTAGGTAGATCGCCTAGAATTAACTTCTCTGTTCTACTCGTTGCTGTTTCTGACATAATTATTCCTTTCTGTGTTTAGTTAATGTTTCGTCCAGCTCCTATGAGCTCAGGTAGATAGGTGCCGGTAATAAACTCAATCGCAGGATGGCTAAGGGGGCCTCCCCCGAACATATGATGGCCGCTAAGAGACCTCTCTATTATTAGCTCATCCATGGCCCCACTTGCTGGGAACTCGGGATCGATATGCCTAGCCAGCTCTGGATCTAGCATAATCTCGCCCAATAATTGGGCGCCTGGCAAGAACCCCGATGAGCCATAAGTTGCCCCAGGACTACTAACTACTTCCTTCTTCCACCCTTCTGTGAAGGGCTCGTCTCTTCCTATCATCTCAGCCCATCTCACTGGTGCGGTTGGCTGGCTGGCACCGAATAGCCTGTCCGATTCCTCAAGTTGGCCTCTAAGGAACCAGAAGCTAGGTGCACGATAGACCCCTTTACCGAGTGCCATACTGGCTATATGAAAATCATCACCGACCCGTGCCTGGACGGGGCTGTCTTCAATTACCTCTCCACCAGGGGCCCAGAGGTATAAGCCTCCCACTTTACCAGAATGGAAGCCATACTCTACCGCACCGACATACCCTGGAATGAGGGTTCTGTTACTGTTTAGCCAATCGAACCTATGTGTAAAGTTATTGCCAGATTCTCTTGTGAACTCCAATAACGCCCGCACAGTATCTATATCGACGGCTTCTTTGATTCTTCTGCTAGCCTCATCAATTTTTGTGCTGGCAGCTAGAGGGCCGGCTTTTAGTGCAGATCTAATCTTAGCAGCATCATCTTGCACCAGATCTCTTACTCTTTCAATCCTGCGTTCGTTACTGCTCTTCATATTGTTTGGTTAATCTCTACTATGGTTGTATATTATTGCATTTTGTTGTCAGATATGATAAACTGTTCACTATGTTGAACAACAAAAACGATATAAAGAAGTATCTAACGGCGTATGGGCTTTCTACTGATGAGGCAAAAGTCTATCTAGCGCTTTTAGAAAAACCTCTATCTCACTTGGAGCTTGCTAGAAAAACTGGCGTGAACAGAACTAAGATTTACCGTATTGCAGACGATCTAGAGAAGTTGAGCCTAGTAAAGACTGAACAGCTAGATAGTGGTAAACTTCTTTCTGCCTCTGAGCCGAAGAACCTTGAGGTCAATCTTGTGTCAAAAGAGCAGGAACTTAAGAACAAGCGTGCTGTCTTGAATGAGCTGCTTCCCTCTTTAGACGGAATATTCAACAGAACCGCTGAAGATCTTAAGTTTAGTGTTAGTACCTACGAAGGTGTGGCGGGAATGAAACAGATGCTTTGGAACGAACTTAAGACCAAGGGTGAGATATTAGTTTTTGGCAGCGGAACCTTAGAGGATTTGGTTGGTTCTAAAAGATGGGCAGAAGCACATCGCCAAAAGACTCTGGATGTTGACTACAAGATTAGAGAGATCAATAATCACGGTAAGAAGCCAATTAAGTTTACGTCTAACCCAAAGTTTTATGAGAACTTTAATAGGAGGCACATAAGTGAAGATACTATAAACCTGGAGCAGCAGATTGCTATATATAACGATACAGTTGGCGTATACCACTGGCGTGATGATCAAAAGGTTGGGACGGAAATCCATAACAAAGCCTATGCAAATATGATGAGGCAAGTATTTGAGAACTATTGGGAGCTTGCTGAGATAGTAAGGTAAAGATTAATTAACAGACTAGGCCTACAGACTTGGTGGTTCTTGAGGAGGAACTGGAGGTGTTGGAACAGTTGGATTTGGTTGTGAAGGTAGCGAAACCGGGGGCGTTGAAGGGATTAAGGGAGACGCTTCCAAAAGGACTCCTGGCGCAGGTATTGGTGGTGAGGGGGCTAGACTAGTCGTAGAAGGCTGAGCCAGCTGAGTATTGTAAATGGTGTGGGCTTTTTTGTGACGGATTATCAAGAATACTGAGACCAGGGCGACAATGACCATACCAATCAGGAAGGCCCCGACAAGAATGAACGGAAAGTCCTTAACCTCTTCGCCAGATGCAATTCTTTGCTCAGCAAGAGCCGTAAACTGAGCTACCTTAGGATGCTCTGGGTAAAGCTCTTTTACTTTAGTAAAGCTTTTTAATGCCTTAGAGTAGCGAGCCTGGTAGAAGAGATTTACACCCTCTTCCCAGGATTGCTGAGTTGGACTAATAGAAGTTAGATCTAATGAGCTTTTAGAGGCGAGCGAACTAAGATCGGCGACATCTCGGACATAATTGAACACTCCATCGCCGTCGCCCGACCCGTCTATAGTGTAGGTTGCGATGCCCACTACTTCGCCGGCATCGTTAAAAGCTGGTCCGCCACTATTACCATGCCCGATAGTGGCATCTGTTTCTATCAGTTGGTTTGAACTTCCGCTGGCACTTTTAATAGACGAGACTTTGCCCGATGTTAAGGTTGCTCTACTTTGGGTAGATTCAACTAGGCCGTTTGTGCCGGCAGCCCCTGGGAAGCCGATAATGCTAAGTCCACTACCTTGTGTTAGGCTGCTAATATTGCCAAGCTTAACTGATGGAAATTTATCTCCATTTATTTTAATAAGGGCTACGTCTGATGATTTAAAGGCACCACCAGATATGCCATCGAATGCTCGGTAATCTTGAGCCTTCAGTTCTGCCTGCTTGATAGTGTCCTGCTCTGGGTACTTTTGCCTTGCTTCAGTTAGAGAGATAAGTTCTTCAATATCTGGTTGCTTCTCACCAAGACCAACCAAGAGGTTTTCTACGTTGTTTGTAGCCAAGAAGGTGGTAGCTGGTATTGAATAGAATTTATCCAGCATAATCGTGATCTTTTCTTTATCGTCTTTAGCGCCTAGAAGATCTGATTCATTTAGCCCAGACTCTCGAACTAAATCATTAAAGTAACTGAGGTCCCCTTCATCATACTTCGAGAAAGCGTTTTCTATGACGAGTTCTAGGGGGTTATTTACGGCTACGTGTCCGTTGGTTGCGATGTAGCCACCTCCACCGACCATAAAGCCACTACCTGTAGCACCCTTACAAATATTCTGTAGGTACGTTTGTCCTGACCTAGAGATATCCATGCAGAAGATATTGTAGATTTTTACCACTGCCGGTCCATAATATGTGCTAATCTTTTCTGATGAGCTAGGTGGAGGGGGGACCGTAGCGGCACTAGCTGGAGATGTAAAGGTGAGCCGATCAAAGATACTGAGATCATGATTAGCTGGGGCTAATGAACTTACCTGTGATGATTCTTCTGGTTCTGAGAATGTTAATGAGTTTAGTACTTCGTTTAGTGGAGCAGAGGAGGCAGAGTCTGCAGTTAGACCCTGGTTTAGAGTGATCGTCATTGGGCTACCATTGATGAGTCCGGAATAGGATATAAACTTGGCATTAAAGTTTGAGGCTACTCCAGTCTGTGGCTTACTCTGCCAATTGGACATTAGGAAAGGTTGACCCGCGAGCTGCGTAGTTTCTGAACTTTGAATGGTGAAGTTCTTATTAGATGGAGCGATTAGATCTCTTTCTATTTGGGATAGGCCTTTAAACTCGGTGGCCTTCTTAGTTGGATAATACTGAATATTGATGGAGCCAGGTTCAACCGTAGAGGATTTAGAAGACAGAGTCTGCCCGAGCCTGATAGAGGTATAACCTCTGTTGGTAGTGAGCTCTTCACCTATGAATAGTTCACCGGTTACCGAATCTACCGCGCTTGCATAGAGCGTCTGGGTGTCATATTGTAAGCTAAACCCGTGGGTAGAACTAACCGAGGCCCTGTTGCTGCTGGTTTGGGAGCTGGTGTTAAATAGATCTGAGATTAAGTTCTTGGCGCTTTTTGATGCGTTTGAATTGGCGATTCTATTTGAAGTCAATGTAAACAAAAGAAGTGCTGCAGAGAGCAGAGATATACCCAGCAGTCCGTAGTGGCGTTTTCTGTATGCTTTGGCGTGATGTGCCTTAACGGCTGGAGGAGAAAGAGTGGGCAACTTCCGCTCCCCACTCTTTGGTTTAGCGCTAAGCTTGGAGCGTGATGGACTCTTTCTTTTAATTTTAGCCATATCTTAGGCTGACTCCTTTTTAAAGAAGTGGCGTTTCGACTTGCCGGATCTCTTGCGCCGCTGCAGCTTCTCTCCGGTGACTTTTCTGGACATAGTAGCAAAGTGATCTTCTAGCTTCAATAGCTCCTCGTCTGTCCGGTTATCAAGAC
>JAUPUA010000051.1 GCA_030917805.1 Patescibacteria group bacterium | reverse complement strand
TCCTTCAGCAAGGCCACGCATAAAGCTTGTTTTACCAGCTCCAAGATCTCCGATGAATTCGATTACTTCTCCACCCTTAAGTTTAGAGCCAAATTCTCGGCCTAGATCTATAGTCTCTTCTGCTGAATTTGTTATAACTTTTTTCATAATTAAGTCTAATTATACCTAAAGACAAAAGATCCCGGAAGAATCGGGATCTTTTTAACCTTAAGCTACCTAGTTTAATTATGAGGCGCTATCCCAAAGTTCTTGGTATTTCTCGCGGTTCTTTTTTACCCAAGCTTTTGCAGCTTCTTCGTCTGGGTGGTCGTCTTCACCTTCGTGCTCCATTTTCTCTAGACGAGAGTAATAAGTTGGAACTTCTAGAAGGTGTTCATAGGCAATTCTTCCAGAAGAAACTAGATCCCCTGCAGGGATCACTGCGGTTTTTTCACCACCTAAGACTCCTACGTGCTCAAGCTCTTCTTTAAGACCCTGGATCCATTCACCAAGATCAACTAGATCCCAGTCTACTCCTATTTCGTCTCCGATCTCTTTAGCTCGCTTAAGAGTAAGCTCTGGGTGCTTTTTTGTGTAGTCTTTATTATAGAATTTATCATTCCACATTGTTAAATCATCATTCATAATGTATATCCTCTTTCTGTTATTAGTACTTAGTTTGTTAACGGCTTTGTTTCAAAAAAATTATCGCCTTTATAGGCACCTATAATTATAGCAGATAATTAAGCCTTGCTTTTTGAAAAATATCTTTCAATGTTCTTAGCTTTTATGTTGCCTACTGCGGAGGCAAGTTGATTATGCGGAGCAGACTTCACCCCTGATACTGACCCAAATGTGATGAGTAGTTTTCTAGCAGTCTCCGCGCCAATACCAGGGATCTTAGTTAACTCGGTAGATTTAATATGTCCACGTTTCAATTTAGTATGATAACGGACCGCAAAGCGGTGTGCCTCGTTACGAATCCTTTCGAGTAGTAATCTAACTGGGTCTTTAGGATTTAGATTTATAACCCAGAAATCACCCTCAGATGTAATTACACGTCTGGTTTGGGCGGCATAACTAAAATCTGGTTGAATTGGGCCTTTTTTTTGCAGGATGATTTGCTCAAACTGTTTAGCAAGACCAAACATTGGCTGAGGAGTACCTTGGATTGCCTCTGCTGCGGCACCTAACTGGCCTTTACCGCCATCTATTAAGAGGAGATCTGGCTTGCCCCACTGTTCAAGATTAACCTCTTTAAAGCGTCTAGAAATAACATCAGCCATGCTTTCAAAATCGTTGTTTTGTTGATTAGTAATCTTATAATGGCGGTAATCTGTTTTTGAGCTAACTCCATTTTTAAAAACTACTTGGCTTGCCACAACATCTTTGCCGCTCATATGGCTAATATCGAAACCTTCAATATGTTTCGGAACATCTTTTAGCCGGAGTAACTTGCGTAGCTCGGTTAGGGCCTGATCTGAGCCAATGATCTCGTGATCTTTAAGCTGGATGCGCCCAACGTGTTTCAGACTTTTGAGCTGATTACGGTAGCGTGTAGCGAGCTCAAACTTTTGTTTTTTAGCAGCTTCAAGCATATTCTTTTCAAGAGATTTAAGAATACTTTCACGCTCACCACGCAGAACTTGCTCTATCTTTTTAAGATTAGACTTATATTTTTTGACATCGAACTGATCAGTTTCTGGGCCAGGACATAAACCAAGTTGAAAGTGTAGGCATGGTTTTTTAGGAAGCTTGGTGTGTGTGGAATATGGCAGTGCCCGACGAATGGTACGCATTGCCTGGTAGACGGGTCCTGCCATATAAAACGGACCGACATAAGTTGCGCCATCTACTTTGGGGATTCTAGTAAAACTAACCGTTGGAAAAGAGTCTTTATATGGTATTCGTACATAGGTAGCAGATTTATCATCACGAAGCTCGATATTAAACTTCGGCATATAGCGCTTAACTAGCTCAGACTCAAGAAAAAGGGCATCGATTTCACTAAGAGTTTCAATGTAATCGACTTTTACGGATTCCTGAGCTAAAAGTGCCGTTTTTGCAGAGGCAATATGAGAGCTTTTTTGCCAGTACTGATTAACACGTTGTTTTAGGTTAATCGCCTTACCGACATATATTACTTCACCCTGAATATTCTTATGTAAATACACCCCAGGCTTATTAGGAAGATGTGATAAGTCAGGTTTATTCTTAGTAGCATCCATTAAGCTTAATTATAACATGAACTTTGGTTGACTGAAGGTTCAATATAGTTGTATAATCTTCAGGATATGACTGAGGCACTAGAGATATATAGACCAATTCTAGGCAGCGGAGCAGAAGAATTAGCCGAATGTGCCGTGAGAGTCTCCGAAACACTTGGACTCCCTGATGGGTGTGGGTACTTAAGATGGGGTGAATCTCCAAAGGTTGGGCTAGCAGTTATTGCAGGAGGAGTTGGACTGGAACTATATGAACAAAGTTTTGCTTTGCTTTTTAGTGTAACTAAGGCAGGGATAAATCGCGAAGATTTTGAGTTACGAAAAATGATTACATGGGGTTGGGACTTAGGCAGGGATGAGAACGGCAAAAGTCGTAGTAATCCTAGTATAGAGCTCGCTGAAAATCCATTTATAAAAGAACTGCCTAAGGCCGGTAATGGTCTACTTTGGAAAAATCTTTCTGGGCTTACATCACAAGCTCTTAGGAACAGATTGCTTGATGCAAGAACAGCAAATTCGATTAGAACTCACACTATGAGAAGAATTAGTTTAGTTGGCCTTTCAAATACTTCTACCAAACTTAGTTATGAAGAGCTTAAAGCTCGCAGAAAAGACTTAGCTGCTTTGATTCCAGAGATTAGGCTTGGTCCGATGCAAATTCGGTATGGTGAACCAAACTTAGAGGACTATGGGTATTTAGCAGTAGAATAGAATGGCAGACTTTGAAATTACGAGAGATATTGTAGATACAGCAGCAAATGTTGGGATTGCTCAGATAGGGGGCCTCCATGCTCCTGATGAATTCGGAAAACTAAGAGAAGACCAATGGGAGTATCGCTGTGGTGGCGAGTTTGGATTTAGAGGGATAAACCTTAGCGATATGTTAAAAGACCCAAATTATAATATTTTTGGCCAAGCGATAGAAAGGGTTATCGACTTAGCCCGTATGGACAATTATGTTAACCCAAACATTAGAGTTTTGCTCAAACGGTCAGATGTAATATTACGAGGTAATTGCAAAAAGAACCGAGAAAGTACTGATCAGAAGTTTGCCGACAGACACCACATAGACGACGATACCATTGAGGAGGGTTTCAGTATTTTTTGTGCAGTTAATCCAAAGAAAGATGAAGTACTCCACTCTGCAGGCAGAAGAGAAGAAGCATTTGTGGGTGATTTCAGCCAATTACAGTATGCAAAAGGAGGAATTTTAGTTGCTCAAAAAGATTTTGGTAAAGATATTACTAGTGGCCCACTTGGACAAACTTGGCATTTAGGTCAAAGAGTAGAAAGGGGAAGGCTAATAATTATAGATGTATCAAATCAAAGGCTTCCCCGAAGGTTATACGTACCAAGCTAGTCTAGCGCCTGCATAGGTTTTTTCTTTATTCAGTTTAAGGTTTGAGATATTAGGTAGGTCTGTTTTTTCTGGCCAGCTTAAGATTAGGACTCCATTCTTGTTAAGCTTGGTGGCTAGTATATTTAAAGTTTTAAAAAGTTGGTTATCATCTTCGGCTTTCATCTTTTCTGCCAGTTCATACGGTGGGTCACAAATGATGATGTCGAAACTAAGATTCTTTTCAGTTTTCAGGTAGTTAAGAGTTGGGGCCTTAGAGATGTGTATCCTCTCATCTTCATCTAGATTTAAACCTTTGATATTCTTATTTAAGTATCGGAATACTGAGCGGTCTTTTTCTAAAATTAAGACATTTGATGCACCCCTGCTTAAGGCTTCTAAACCGCAGGCACCTGAGCCCCCGAAGGCATCTAGAACTGAAGCGTCTTGCATCCCGCCTGCGAGGGAATTAAATAGTGCAGAGCGGATTCTTTCGCCCATTGGATGGGCGCTAAACTTTCTTGGAACATCTATTGATCTTCCCTTTAGCTCGCCAGCGATTATTCTTAGTTTCATTAAGCTTAATTCTAACACTTTTAGGTTTGGCTGGTTTTGTGTTAAAATATCATATTACGTACTACCTCAGTTAAATCTGAGACTTAGTATGCACCTATAAATCCTGCCGCCTTAGCTCAGCTGGTTAGAGCAGCTGTTTTGTAAACAGCAGGTCGTCGGTTCGAATCCGACAGGCGGCTCCATGAAGGAGCTGGAGTAGTGAAGCGGTCAAACACAACAGACTGTAAATCTGTCGGCTTATGCCTTCGTAAGTTCGAATCTTACCTCCAGCACCAAAAGAGAATACGAGTAGTGCCCCGCCAAATTAGCGGGGTTTTTTGATAAAATGTAATTATGAATTCATCAAGTAGAGTTAAGTTTGTTGTCCACTGCCCCATTGAAAGTGGGGATCAAATACGAGAAGCAATCGGTAGAGCAGGTGGAGGTGAAATTGGTGATTATTCCTTTTGCTCTTTTACCATAGTGGGAAATGGGAGATCTATGGGTAATAGCTCTGCAAAGCCTGTTTATGGGGAGAAGGGTGTAGTTAGTTCTTCTCCAGAAGAAAGGGTTGAAGTTACGGTAACTAGAGACAAGATAAAGAGTGTTATAGAAGAGGTTCTCAATGTACACCCATATGATGAGCCGACCTATGACGTCTACCCACTGGAAGATTTCTAGCAAATAACTGAGCCAAATATTTTGGTATAATTTTGACTTATATGATTGATTCTATTAATAAGATCTCACAGCTAGCATACATAATCGTTTTTATTGGTTTTCTAATTGTTACCTTTGATGTAACCTACAGAACTCTTAGTAAGAATAATAAGTCTAGTCGAACAAAGAAAATAGAAAAAATGATATTGGTCGTATTAATCTTTCTTCTTGCTCTAAAAAAGTTTATTTAACTTATATATGATACTAATACTACGAACAGGAACTGAAGATAATCTTCTAGAACTAAGAGATATAAGTGGAAATATTAAGTTTAGCAACACATGGCCTGCGTCTAAGCTACTGAGTGAAGAACTTCCTGGGTTAATTGAAGATGCTCTCAGCTCTTTAGATTCAAAGTTCGATAATGTTAGTGGGATTATTGTTTTTAAAGGCCCTGGAAGCTACACGGGCCTTAGAATAGGTATAACCGTAGTTAATGCAATTGCAGATCAGGTTGGGGCTCCGATTGTCGGCCAGACCGGTAACAATTGGATTGAGGATGGGCTAGAAAGACTTAGACACGGAGAGAATGATCAGATTGTTCTGCCAGAATATGGCGGAGAAGCCAATATAACAAAACCCAGAAAATAGAAAAGAGCTCCGAGAAATCGGAGCTCTTTTTAGTTTTGGTTTAAACTAGATATTAGTATCTGTTTCCACCACCACCATATCCGCCGCCGTTACCGCCGCCGTATCCACCACCACGAGGCTTGTCTTCTTTAGGACGAGCTTCGTTAACGATTAGATTACGTCCACCATGCTCACTTTCGTGTAGCTCAGCGATTGCACGAGCAGCTTCATCGTCTTCTTCGATTTCGACAAATCCGAAACCTTTAGAACGACCAGTGTCTCTATCCATAATAACCTTAGCACTTAAAACAGTTCCGTAACCAGCAAAGATTGCTGCTAGACCTGCGTCATCTACGCTGTATGGTAATGAGCTTACAAATAATTTTTTCATCTTAGTATTTTCCCTTTTACTCTTTTTGAGTAGTTAATTGATTTAGTTCTTCGCCTTCTGACTTTCTTCTCGATTCTGATTCCACCTACTATTGAACAAATCAACTAACTGGGGTTTCTTTCTCTTGAGAACTAGTTTCACCGGTTTCAAGTTTTGGTTAAGCTTAACCAGACCTTAGAACAGTGCTAATTATAACACAAACGAGAGCTTGTTGGGCTCTCGTTTACTTCGGCAAGGCACTACCTCTTCGACGCATTGTTGACTGTGACCTGTCACGTCCGTCTCATGCCTTCTACTGCGTTAGTTTTTGCCATTTTGGCCTTCTAAACCTCAAGGATGGCTGATTTAACTAGCCTAGCACCGTTTACACAGTCTGAGTAGTTAGCATAACCTTCCGAGGAGTCTCCTAGGATTCGGCCATTTGCAAGAGACTTAACTCTCCATCGCCAAGACCCAGAAGTATCTTTATAAAACTCAAATCGAGTCATAAGAAGTTATTCTCCTTTTAATTATTGATTCGGTGCCCACATATCGACTTTATCCTAGCGAGCATAAAGAGATTGCCGTTTATATTACTCTCTTCCTGTGCATAATTATAGCATTATGCTTGAGCTTATCCACATGCTAATAGTGGTTAAGTTAACTACTATTTATTATGTACTAATTCAACTTCATGGTGTAGCAATATCTTTCAATTTTATCTTACCTAAAGATAGTTCCTCTTGGCCCAAGAAGCCGACCTGCTTGATACCAAGTTTTTCAGCTGCTTTGATTCTTTTATCGAGTTTGCGCTCGATATTATAATCTATGGCAACGTTTTTTCCTTCTGAGCGGAGCTCGTTTGCGAACTTGCCAACTTGATCTAGTGATTTTTGATCTAGCGGGAGAAGCATTAGTCCTGTTTTTGGCTTTAGGTCAGGCCATAGATTACGAGCGTTGAGCATTTCTAAAATGACTGTGTCACCCATCCCAAAACCTGTTACAGGTAGTCCATCTACACCAAAGTTAGAAACTAAACCATCATAGCGCCCACCACCAAACATTGAGCGATTATTGGTTGGATCAGTATCGAATACTTCAAATACTATGGCTGTGTAGTAGCTGAAGCCGCGGACGATCTCTGGTTTAAACTTAAATGCTATTTCGCAGCCTGCTAGTATCATAAAGACTTTTTGCAGATCTTGATACCACTCTTTTTGCTGGCAAGCGTCCGGGAGCTGATCTAGCGATTCCACACTTAAGAAGTTGTTAATAAGGTTAACTTCTTCTTGTTCAACTCCTAGATCTATAAGACCACTCACAAAATCTCCACCAGATATCTTGGATTTCTTATCGATTAGCTGAATTGCTTTTGCCGCAGATTCATCGCTTAAGCTTAGCTCTTCTTTAAGAAGCCAATCTAGCATTCTTCTATCCGATATCTGGATCTCGTACATTTTGGATGATGCGCCAAGTTGCTTCATGATGCCATCGGCAACCTGGATCATCTCGGCATCGGCCTCTGGACCTTCGACTCCAAATAGATCTGCGTTAAGTTGCCAGAACTCGCGGAGTCTACCTTTTTGTGGTCGCTCGTAGCGGAAGCAGTTGGGGATCGAGAAGAGACGCAGCGGGTAGCCCATCTCTTGCCTTCGTCCGGCGACTATTCTGGAAAGCGATGGTGTCATTTCTGGCCGCATCATCACTTCTCTGCCGCCTCTGTCCGTAAAGAGGAAGCTTTCTTCATTAACGATCTCATCAGAAGTCTTAGAACGATACAGATCAGCTGATTCTAGAATTGGGGTGTCATATTGCTCATAACCGAAGCTTTGGCAAACTTTAGTCCAAGCATCAAAAATGTATTGTCGCTTTCTAAAATCTTCTGGGTAGAAGTCTCTTGTGCCTTTGTAGGGCTGTGTTGATAGTTTTGTCATAGTTATTATCTTTCTCTTAAGTCTAACATTTTATTTGTACTTCTTTACCTATGGGCAGGTACTTAAAGGATTCTTTGTTGTGCCCGCAGGGATAGTCATAAATTATTGGGACACCTTTGAGGTAATCTCTGTCCTCGGTAAACTTGCTCCAGTACTCTTTTTTAATAGCCACAGAACCTGGGAACTTCCCGATGATAAGACCCCTTAGGTTTTCTATAGCGCCTTTTTGGAGCATAACTGAATCTATGTTTCTGATAAAGTCGATCCAGACCTCCTTAGAATCTTTAAACAGATCTTCGCCCTCCATAAATAAGACAAAAGGCTTACTTAGGTCTGGCATAAACTCGGTGCCTTGAAGCAGATCAAAAGTATAGTTGTTGCCACCCACCAGAGTTCCTTCCATTACGCCTGCTTGCAGAACTTTTAACGCTGATGGCTTAATCTTAAGCTTCGTCAGACCTTCGTAAAGTTCTCTTGCCATCTGTTCTGCCATATTTAAATCCTTTGCCATGTCGTAGAAGCCTTTGCCGTACAGACTCTTGCAAACACCTTTTTTTGTAAGAGCATTGACCAAAATGGTATTATCACTTTGCCCAACAAAAGTATTGCTGCCCTTGAACTTGAGTTGTTGTAACTCTAGGAGTAGCTCTATCTGGTTGAAGCCACCGCAATAACTTAGTAGAACTCCACACTCTTTTGAAGCTTTGTTAAGCAGCTCTATTCTTAAATCGAGTGGGATGGAGCCAAACTCATCTGGCTTACATTTTGGCAAGTAAAGTTTGACGTCAAAAAACTTTGATAGTTTTTTGACGGTCTGATTAATCGTCTCTTCTTCTAAATCTATCCAAAGAGAAGTTACTACCACCCCTAAAGTTATCCTATCTTTCATCTTGAACCCTCCTTAGGTTTAAATCTGCTTCTAACTCTGCCATATCTTTATACTTAGTTGCTATAACTAGACCAGGGTCTCTGCCGTTCAAAAGACTAAAATCAGGATAATCTGTTCGGGCGAGTACAGTAGGAACTACTCCAAGCATTTCGGCGGCCTTTACTAATGCGGGCCCGACTACACGTCTAGTGAAATCTGGATTACTACCCATTGATATGCCCGGTCCATAAACTTGCTCTAGGGCCATTAGGCCAAGATAGTAATCATTAGCCCTAGCTTTGATGGAGCCCTTATCGACGAGTCTAGTTAAACCAAGATAGAAGTCGCTCATATCTAACTGGCGATATCTACACGGGGTCAAGTTGCCTAGAAAACGATTGTAAAGATCCCCAAGATTAAGCCCTTCGTAGTTTGTGGGAATGTCTCCAATGGCTTCACCTCTCCAATCGCCCAGTTTAATTCTC
>JAUPUA010000014.1 GCA_030917805.1 Patescibacteria group bacterium | reverse complement strand
TGCCGGCCAGGGTGCTACCAAGATGGAGGCCGTGGCGTTGGCCGATTGTGTATAGTTCAGAGCCTTCGTGCTGACCAATTTCTTTTTTAGTGCGGATATCAATTATAGGTCCAGCTTTAAGATCTATAAAGTTCTTTAGAAAATCTGTAATGCCTACTTCGCCAACAAAACATATCCCAACAGAGTCTTTTTTACTGGCGACCGCTAAGCTTAGATCTTCTGCAAGTTTACGAACCTCTGTTTTTAATAAATCACCTAACGGAAAGATAGATTTAGATAGAGCATCTTGAGAGATTCTGGCAAGAAAGTAAGATTGATCTTTAGTCTTATCTTTAGCGGCTTTTAGCCAGTACCTGCCAATCTCATCCTGAGTAATTCTGGCATAGTGGCCTGTAGCGATCTTGCTGGCTCCGAGTTCTAGGGCGCGCTCTAGAAATACTTTAAACTTAACCTCTTGGTTGCAAATAATGTCGGGGTTTGGGGTTCTGCCGGCTTTATATTCTGCAACTAGATAATCTACAACTTTATCTTTGTAGTCCTTCTCAAAATCCCATAGTTCTATTTGAGCGCTTAGACTTAGAGCAACGCTTTGAGCATCGTACCAGTCCTCGCGCCACGGGCACTGAAAACCGGGTAAATCTTTAGACCAGTTGCGCATAAAAATGGCCTTAGTACTAGCGAGCTGCTTTTTGGTCAGGGCTAGAGTCACTGCGCTATCTACTCCACCGCTAAGGCCTACAAAGATGGTTTCTTGTGACATGATCTAGTTATTTCTGAATAATACTATCGGGAGTTTAATAGCCTCATATCCAGCGATGATGATACTTCTTGGTTTGATCCACCAGTACCTGCCCCAGTTCTTATCGCTAGAATTTACACTGATTACCTGAGCTTCGATGGTTTGATCTCTAAAGGCTTTCTGAAACTCTTCTCGTGCCCGTTTAGAGTGATAGGGTGAGGTCACAAGGATGATTTGTTGTTGGGGGCCTACCTTGATTAATTTAAGAATACTTTCGGTGGCGTTTTGGCGCGTATCTTTGCTATTTTCTTCAATAATGATGTCTTCTACTGGGACTCCGTTTGCTACGGCAAACCTTTGCATCACTTTGGCATTAGAGGGGCTGGTTGGGTCTGCAGCATCGCCACTGAGCAATAATTTAGGTGCGTAGGCTTGGTTGTAGAGCTCGATTCCCTTCTTGGTTCTGCCTATGGTATCCCCACCACTTATCACCACGATGTAATCTGATTTTGCAGGCTGCCTATCTTCGACAACAAAGTTATCAACTACTAATATGAAGCAGACATAAATTGCAATTGCTGCGAGAACTATTTTGAGGCTTTTGGGCATTGATTTTATGGATAAGTTCAAGCTTTATATTATAGCTTAACAGAAGGATTATTGCAGAGTTCGGCTAGCTTTTTGGCTGCCTTAATGACCTCTTTTTCTGAACCGTTAGCAGAGCCGAAGCTTACTCTGATAGACGATTGAATCTCTGCTGGACTTAGGCCCAGAGCCTGCAATACATGGCTAGGCCTATCTTTACTGGCCGAACAAGCAGCCCCTGTTGAGATTAGCGTTCCGCTTAGGCCGGCTAGAATGGTTAACCTTTCGCCAGACACCTTTGGAATATGTATGTTTAATATATGTGGAGCGTGGTTTTTACCAATTTTTAAGTTTTTTGGATTTAAACTAGCTTCTGGAATTTGCTTTTGAAGCTCCTGGAAGAATGCTTTACTCAGATTTGTTAGACGTTTGTTTTCGGTAGCTTTTTTTTGGATAGAATGCTGGAGTGAGTAATAAAGGGATATTATGGAAAGTGGGTTCTCTTTTTGGTGTGGATACTCTATGCCTTTTGAATATAGCCACCGCAAAAGATCTGCGGATAGATAAAGGATGCCACAACTTGGGAGTGAACCTAGTTTTGAGCCATTTAGACTTAGGGCGTCTACACCTAGCCTAGGGATATTTAGATCTTCTGTGACAGCAGCTTGGGATGCGTCTGTGTGCAGAAATAGTGGTAGCTCTATCCCCCGTTGCTTTCTAGATCTATTTACTTCTGCTACTAATTTTGCAGCCTCTTTAATTGGTAAAACTTGGCCGGTTTCATTATTAACGTATTGTATAGAGATGAGGATTGTCGAATCGTTAATGGCTACTGCTAGATCTTTTAGCTTAATAGATCCGGTAGTATCACTAAGCTTTAATATCTTGTGATTTGGAAAGTCCTTTACTCTACTCAGAAGTGTAGAATGTTCAATCTCTGTAAGAATGACCTCTTTATTTGGTTCGGCTTGCGAGATTAAATCGAGTAGTTTTGAGCTGGCGTCAGAACTTCCGGAGGTTATGAGGATATTGGGTAATTTTACGCCAAGAAGCTTGGCGGTTTTAGATTTTAGGTCTGCTAAATATCTGCGCTGTTCAACTGCTGGCTGATAAGACGAGTCGATATTATAGACAGGCAAATCCAGCCATTTAGTAATTGCTTTTTTTGCTTCTTTATTGATGGGTGCTGCTGCTGCGTGATCTAGGTTGATAATTGCTTTCACGGTGGGGTCTATTCTTGAATTAGAGTCAGATGCGGTGGCTGGTTATTTTCATCAGAATCAGTTTGTTTGATCTTTTTGCCGTATACTGAACTGAGGACATACTGGTGGTAAAGTATTGCGGCATGGGCAAGATTTTGAGCCTCTTCTTCGGCGACCCAGGCATAATCATGACCATTAACAGATTTTAGGATTCCATTGTCACGGACTTCGTAACGTACGGTTTGAGTTTTTTTATCACCAGAGAGCGATTCACTCCAGGATTCGTGCCAGACCCAAGTGTGGCTGTCTAGGCAGAAGAACTCTCTTTTGTGTCCTTTAGGAATTTCTCCGAATAATTTTGCGCCAATCTGACTTTCTTGACGTATCAGGTCTCGTCGCCGGGCCTCGGTCAGCCTACTTTTTCTAGAGGTATCCTGAAATGCTTTTGCCGCCCAGTTTGCACTATTTGGCTGCGAGCGAATGATTTTTTTTAACGCTTGCTGAACGATGGGCTGCATGGCTTACTCCTTTGAATAAATTTAGAGATCCTCTACTGTGGCCTCTTCTAGTCTTGCTTCTAGCACGCCAATAGCTGCCTCAAAAAGCACCTGCTGGGGGGTAAGGGTCTCAGGAATTCTTATTATAAATTCTTCAGTCATGGTTATTTTTAGATTAAAAAGAGCCTTTTGGCGTTGGCAGTTGTTGCCTGGCAAAAATGCTCTAAATCTTCTCCTCTTAAATCACTAAGAAACTCTGCAATATGTAGAGTATTCTTTATACTATTGATTGTACCACGCTCCGGCGGTGGAGTCAAGTACGGGCTGTCTGTTTCGAGGACCAGCCTATCCAGCGGAACACTTCTTGCCGCCTGGAGCTGCGCGGAGCTTTTAGAAAAAGTCATTATGCCGTTTAAACCAATGCAAAAGTTGTTGGGTAAATCTAATATCCTTTCAAGCTTCTCTGGCGTGTCGGAGAAGCTATGAACTACGCCCTTAACTTGCGGGTAATCAGCAATAAGCTCAAAAAATGGTTCAAAAGCCTCACGAATATGTAGGATGACAGGCAGACCGGTTGCTTGGGCAAGATCGAGGTGTTTTTTAGCGAGCTTGGTCTGGTTGACTCTTGCCTCAGGCTCTTTATGGTAAAAAAAGTCAAAGCCAAATTCACCTATCGCAACTACTTCTGGCTCTTTGACCAGCGCAGTCAATTGTTTCCAGGTATCCTCGCTTAGGCTTGTTCGGAGCTTGTTTGTTATGGTCTCATGTGGGTGTATACCAACAGAGGCGAATGCGCCACCTTTTTTGTGTTTCTTTGCAAACTCAATAGCTTGGATCGAGCTTTGAAGATCTGTTCCTACGCAAATGAATTTAGTAACTCCGCACTTATTGGCCAGCTGAACAGATAGTTCAGCGTCTGGATAGTCGTCATCATGAATGTGGCAGTGAGTATCAATTAGATTTAGCATATATAAAAGTTATTATAACTGTTTATCGCTATGTTTTGGAGATCATACTGCTAGTGGTATAATTTTGAGTAATATTATAGTTATAGAAATTAACAAGTTTTAATATAAAAAGTATGATTGGTGGGAATAAAAAGAAAAATGCAGCCTCCGCGACCGCTCCAAAGGTAGACCTTAGTGGCGTTAACGCCCACCAGAATGATTTGGCTGCCGGGACGCAGTTTAATCAGCCAATTATTAGTGGACCCGAGAATAAACCGCCTCAAACTAAGGCCATTGCTAAGCGAGTTGGGTTAATTTTGGTTGTAGTTTTAATTTTAAGTGGACTTGGTACGGTAATTTATTCAGCCTTTTTTAAAAAAGACCCTGCCCCACCACCACCTCCGCCTCCACCAAAGCCGGTGCTTACCTCTATTGAAATAAAGGGTGATCAGGAGCTAAAAAGTTTAAAATATGGAGATGACTATACTGTGCAGGTGGCTAACTCTAGCTATTTAGTTCAGGTTATAAGGCCACCTAAAAGGCTATTCTATAATGGCAAGGAGGTCTATAGAGGGGAAGATTTAACAAGCGCAGTACTTAGCTCTGACGGTAAGCACTGGGCTTTGCAAACTAATCGCCAAGAGCAGCGCTCTAAGCGTGACGAAAATACTAAAATTCTACAGAATACTATGGTTGATGTCTCTACCTTCTTAGTGGATGGTCAGAAGTGGGGAGAAAGAGATGTGGCGCGACTTGTTGATATAACTAATAGTGGTGAGCCTAACTTTATTCAAAGAACTGGCAAGCAGACCCCTAGTCAGTACGGATTACCCTTAGAGGAAGAAGTCATTTACAGTGGTGAGAGTAAGAAGTTTGAAACGAGTTATGGAATTCTATCTTATCAGATGAGCGATGATGGCTCTGACTGGCTAGCAACTACTGCCAACCCAAGTACTAAGGATGTTTTTGACTTCTTTGTTAATGGCGTAAAGAAGGACTCTTTAGACGCGCGAATAATCAAGAAGATTAGTATTGATGAAGATGGAAATTATCTACTTGGATTCTGCCAACAAAATGCAGATTTTGGTGGCGTTGGACTGATTGGTAAAGATTGCCAGATCAGTGTAAACGGTAAAACTAGAACCACAATCGCTGGGACTGTTTATTTGGCTGATGTGCTTGGCGCTAAAGAAACTTATGCGGGTATAGATAGGGAGCTTAGACAGAGTTTTAGTAAGAACTCACGACTCGACTTAATTTTAGAGCATCGTAAAGATATGGAAGAAGATATTGCCACAGTTTTAGGCATTTATTTGAACCAATCTGGTGATAAATATGCCCTGACTACTTCTAGAATGGTTGAGACAACTAAGAACGATGGTACAAAAGAAGTCGCTTACAGACTTTACCTGAGTATAAATTCTGAGTTTATAGAGAATGACGTCGATTCACCTAGTCTGATTAAATTCGGCAGCGGTGAAGAGGATGAAACTCTGTTTATTTACGAGATTCCAAAACCTGACCCTGTGGTTACACCAGTGGCTCCTACTCCAGCTAGTTAGACTTAAGTAATTTTGGTAAAAATAGCGTTAGTATCGTACTTGATGTCTTCTAAGCTTTGACTTGTTTTAGTACTTTGCTTTCTTTTTCAACCTCTTCGGCTAGATCTGGAGCACCAATTTGTCTGTAGGCGTTTGCTAGCATCGATGAACCCTGAGAACCCGGGCTAAGCTTGTGGGCTTTTTCAAGCTCTTTGATGGCGGCCTTTGGCTCTTCCATCCGCTCGAGAGCTTTAGCTAGGGCAATATGACGAGTTGGATTCTCGGGATCTTTTTCTATGGCGTGTTCAAATGCTCGGGCAGCTTTTTCATACTGTCTGTCATTGTAATAGACTAAGGCTAAGTTATGCAGAATACTGGCGTTAGTCTCTATACTACTACTAATCTCAAAGCACTCTATGGCCTCTTTTTTAAGCCCCTGCTTTGCGTAAATGATACCAAGACGATTGTAGGCCCCAACATTGCGTACATCTAACTTAAGTAGGGCTAGAAGCGATCTTTCTGCTCTGCTGACATCATTTTGAACTAGATTCTGGTGAGCATCCTGCCAAAGTCTTTTAAGCTGGCCCTGCATAATATTACCAGATTGGCTTTCTGCAACAACTGGCCTTGCTAGCAACCAGAGGCTTATAACAAATATGGCAATAAATACTAAGAGATCGTTCATACTATAAGGCTTAAGTTTAGCTTAAATATGCAATCTATTCAAATTCGGTTTATATACTGGGGCGAGCTATGGGGATTGAACCCACGACCTCCGGAACCACAACCCGGCGCTCTAACCAACTGAGCTAAGCCCGCCATGACTTTTCTTAGATATATTATAACATCTTACCCTAATAGGTTTAACTAGTTTTTTTGATAAGTTGATGTGCCTTTTTTATTATGTTGGTGCTAGTTATACCGTAAAGTCTAAATAGCTCATCTGGGGTTCCGCTTTGGCCGAACTTATCCTCTACGCCAACTCTTATTGTAGGTATTGGGAATTCTTCTGAGACTACTTCTGCTACTGCTGAGCCAAACCCACCAGCTATCTGGTGGTCTTCTACTGTGATAAACCTTTTAGTTTTTTTTGCTGATTCTATAATCATTTTTCTGTCCAATGGTTTGATGGTTGGGAAATGTAGGACTTCTGCGTCGATTCCTTCTTCTTTAAGTTTTAATCCGGCCTGGAGTGCATGCCAGGTGGCTGTCCCTGTGCTTAAGATGGTAATTTGATGTCCTTCTTTGAGTCTTACCCCTTCACCGATCTTAAACTCACCTGCTTGCTTAGTAAATGTTGGTACCGGTTGTCTTGACAGTCTTATATAGCTCGGGCTTTTAGTTTTAGCAATTGCTATAGTGATCTTTTGAGCTTCGGTTGAATCTGCTGGTGCAAAGACTTGCATGTTGGGCAGAACTCGCATTAGCGCGATGTCTTCTAGGGCCTGATGGGTTGCACCGTCTGGACCTACCCCTAGCCCTGCGTGCGAGCCAACTATCTTGACATTTTGATTATTAATACAGATCGTGGTTCTGATTTGTTCCCAAGACCTCCCTGGGCAGAATGCTGCATAGCTGCTAATGAATGGGATCTTGTTCATTTTGGCCATTCCGCTGGCTACGGATACTAGATTCTGCTCAGCGACCCCAACTTCGATAAACCTTTCGGGAAATTCTTTTTTGAACAAGCTAATTTGAGTGCTTTCGGTTAAGTCAGCACAGAGGGCTACGATGTTTGAATCCTCTTGGGCTGCTTTGGCTAGGCCTTTTCCAAAGCCGTTTTTGATTGGTTCTTCAAGAATCTTATTATCTGACATAGGGTTAATCGTAAATTATTTTACCTCTCATAGATCTTAAATCGCGGAGTGCTTCTTCAGCTTGAGGATGTGTCGGAGCACCACTATGCCAGCGGAAGTCACCCTCCATAAAATGGACTCCTTTACCAGGTATGGTATGGGCAATTATAACGCTTGGCTTGCCAGATACGGCTCTGGCCATTGCGCAGGCATCAATAATTGCCTCTAAATTGTGCCCGTCTATTTCTTGAACGTGCCAGTTAAAGGATTCCCACTTATCCTTCAAGCTCTCAAGCGGCATAACCTGTTCTGCTGGGCCATCAATTTGAATGTTGTTTCTATCAACAATCGCTACGATATTATCTAGGTTGTACTTGGCAGCGAGCATGATAGCCTCCCAGTTTTGGCCTTCGTTGAGCTCACCGTCTCCTACCGTTATGTAAACTGTGCGGTTTTTATTTTGATCTATTTTTAGGCTGAGAGCTATTCCGCAGGCTTGAGATAGACCAGAGCCAAGTGGTCCTGAAGTATTCTCTAGCCCTGGGAGGGCTTCACGTTCTGGGTGGCCTTGGAGTCTCGTGCCTAGTTGACGTAAGGTCAAGAGCTCTTTTTTTGCAAAGTAGCCAGCATGAGCCATGGTGGCGTACTGAACCGGTACGCAGTGTCCGTTACTCATTAAGAATATATCCCGCTCGCTCCAGGTCGGATCTTTTGGATCGTGGCGCATAATCCTGAAGTAAAGAGCAGTCATGATATCGGACATGCCTAGAGGGCCTGCTATATGGCCAGAGCCTGCATGCTCGACCATTTCGACAATGCTCTCGCGGATGGCCTCGGCCTGTTTCTCTAACTGTTTGAGGGTTTTATCTTGCACTTTTAAAAGTCTACTCTTCTATTTGGCTTATGCTTAAGTATAGCAAAATATCTATGACTTAATATCTTGCTGCATCTTTTGCCAGGCGTCTAATTTAAGCTGTTCTTCTTTATCTAACCAACAAATATTTCGTCCCTTCCATTTAACCTCTCCGAACTCATATTTGAAAAGTGAGGTAATAATTAGGAAGACTTCTACAACGATCATAATTGGCAAGTTGAATAATGCCAAGAACCAGCCGCTGGGGCTAACTCTAGTGACTAATATCAAGTGTGAGATCCACCAGATGACAGATGCGATAACTCCAAGAATTACACTTATTGTGTACTGTCCTGTTGTGATGGCTTGGTAGAGTCCTAGCGCTGGTGCTAAGAGTGCAGCTAGAGTTAGTAGTATTGTGTAGCAGACTAAGGCTGGGTTCCTTCCGGTGTGTGGGTAGTAGCTTCTGATGGCAGAATCCCAGAGGCTCGTGAGTCGTTTTCTGGATATTACCCCATCGTCTGCATTAGCAAAAGCGTAGAAGTATGAATCGGAAGTATATAAGTGGGTGGCGAGGTTTTTTTCTGGATTAACAACTTTAGCTAAATCTTTGAAACCGCCGTAATCCTCTAAAGATTTTTTTTCTATCATCCATAGACCGCCTGAGACCGGTGGACGTTTGAGAAGGCTTCTAAATGTTGTTTGCCAGAGGAGTCGTAGAGGTTGAAGTAGCTGGGGCCAGAAATCTAGGTGTAGAAACATTGGTTGTACGGAAATCATCTTGTAGGTATAAAATTTAGCAAATTGTACTGTTCTACTAATGGTTCTAGAACTTATCTTGGTGTCGACTCCAAGGAACATAATATATTCTCCACTTGCTTCTTGTAGTAGCCTTTCATAAGTCCAGTTCTGGCCTAGCCAGCCGAGCGGGGGCTCTTGTCCCGAGATGAATCTAACCCCGTGGTTGGCATAAAAACGCATCAGACTTCCGGTGCCATCTGTACTGCAATCATCTAAAACTAGAACTTCCATCTTTTCGTAATCTGAGCTTAAGACATTATTGAGACATTCACTAAGAGCCTTATCTTCGTTTCTTGCGGCAATCGCAACAGTTACGGTTGGCTTTTGAGCACTAGTAAGCTTAGGTGTTTTATAGAGGCGAGATTTAGCGATAGTTCTAATAATATTAACTGCCGCAGTCACTGAGCCGACAAAACTAATGCCGATAACAGAATCTATAAACAAACTGAAGTTCAGAAATTGAGTTAGTTGAATCTCTAGAGAGAATATTAAAGAAAGTCCCAACAGTAGTAATGCGGTATTAAACCAGATTGAGTTAGCCATAGTGCCTCTATCGATACGCGATGAGCCGTATCTAATAAAGTTAATACTCAAGAATATGATTAGGATTGATAAAGTATAGGTGCTTATCCCAAGACCGTAGCTGTATAGCCAGAAGATAGCACTAAGGTTTAGGGTTGCAAAGGTATAAACAATCGCTCTAGATACCAGGCTTGGTTTAAGGGCGCAGAATATTGCAGCAAGCAGGCTGCTTAGTGAAGATATGGCTACGGCATAGATTAGATAGATGTTCATGATGCTCTTTAGATACTGCTTATGATTTTAGCAGAGTTTAGTGCTAAAATTAACCTTATATATGAGCGGAGATTTAATACTCGTGGTTATGACAATTGGTCTGGGAATGTTTATCCTAGGCTTTTTGGTTTTGAAAAAGTTAACAGAGATTCAAGGTGGAGGTGCTAGCTCAAAAGAGAGTGAGGTCCTAAGGCAAGATATTCAATTTTTAGAGCAGAAGCTAGGTGTTTTAAATGAGAGCCTGAGAGATCAAGTTAATAATCGTTTAGATAAGAATCACGATTTGATGAGTTCTACATTCCAGAAGCAATTTAAACAATCCCAAGACATTATTGCAGATGTTAATACGCGCCTAGCAAAGTTAGATGAAGCAAATAAGCAGGTTATGGACGTGACTAGTGAACTTAAAACTTTGCAGAATGTTTTGCAGAACCCTAAACAGCGAGGAGTACTGGGTGAGTATCACTTAGAAACTGTTCTTGCCAATGTTCTGCCTCCGGGAAGGTTCCAGTTGCAGTATAAATTTAAGAATGGTGAGACGGTTGATGCAGTAGTCTTTTTACAAGATGGTAAGGTTCTTCCGGTGGATAGTAAGTTCAGCCTAGAGAACTATAATCGTTTGATTGATGCAAAAGATAAAGATAAGCGCGAGGCTTTGGCTAACTTGTTTAAGGCAGACCTTAAGAAGCGTATTGATGAGACTGCCAAGTATATTCGCCCTAAAGAAGATACTATGGATTTTGCTTTTATGTTTATACCGAGTGAAGCAATTTATTATGATCTTTTAGTTAATAAGGTTGGGGCGAGTGGTGTTCAGGCAAGAGATTTATTGGAATATGCGTTCCAAGATAAGAAAGTCATTATTGTAAGCCCAACTAGTTTTATGGCCTATCTTCAGACTGTATTACAGGGTCTTAGGAGCCTTCATATCGAAGAGCAAGCTAAAGAGATCCAAAAGCGTGTTGGTGACCTAGCAAGGCATATAGGCACCTATGAAGGCTTTATGCAAAGCCTTGGTAAATCTCTTGGAACTACAGTTAACCACTACAATAAAGCTCATAAAGAACTTGGTAAGATTGATAAGGATGTTATGAAGATATCTGGTAAAGATACTGGCTTGGGCCCTTCTGTTGACCCGTTATCATTAGATAAGCCTACTGAAGAGTAGAATCTATTACATTATGGCGGTAGCTGTTGCAACCGTAGCTAATACTATTGCTAGTAGGTTTGGAATAAATAGTGCCCAATCTCTTTTGATAAATGCGTGTAGGCTCCAGAAGGCTGCGTTTATACCTATGATAATTGGTTGAATATAAATATTACTATTGCCGTTTAGGTTCGAAGATATTATTTCAAAAAAGGAAAGTGATGCAAGGACACCTAGGCTAGATGCAATTACGCTAATTATCTTTTCGTTTTGATTAAGTCTAGCTACTATGTTCTTTTTCATGATACTTACTCTAGATTTTCTTTTACAGTATTCCAGATTGTTGGGTCGCCGTTTTGAAGACGCCAGTACCACCATTCTGAACCCCAGAAATAAACTTCTTTAATGCCAGTTCTTTTGGCAAAGTTGATATTCTTTTCAATATCTTCCACGCTCATACTCTTATTTTGTTCTTCAATCGATGCATCTTTCATCTCTCCAGATTTGAGCCATGGCTCAAGTTGGAACTCGTGAACTATGCTTGGTCTACCTGTTATGGTCTGTTGGCCTTGTGCTAGGAATGCGTAATACCAAGCAGGGAAAGGATAAGTAATGAACCCAAATGTTGGATTATATACTTTGCGATAGATGCTAATTCCGTAGATGTCTGCCTTTGGTTCACCGATAGCAAAGCCTCCGTAGTTGTTTGATCTGCTTAAAATTATAGGTGCGCCTGAATCAAGGCTTTTTACTAGATTAAACTCGTCTACTAACCTATCTCTGGAG
>JAUPUA010000068.1 GCA_030917805.1 Patescibacteria group bacterium | reverse complement strand
ATAACAGAGACGGGTGTGCTAAAATGATAGAAAAAGTAAGCGAAAGATTGTATGTCAAAGGATGGTGCTAATAAGTTGGATAGAAGTAGTAAAGCTAAGGTAGAGACTAAGATTGAGAGGTCGGCGAGGCTTAAGAGGCTGAGAGAAGCAAGGACGGCTAAGGCTACTCTTGGTTTTGTAGATTTCATTCGTGAACAAGGTGTTGTTGGCTTGGCGGTTGGTTTAGCGATGGGGGCTGCGGCTGGTGCCGCGGTTAAGGCAATTGTAGATGGCTTTGTTAGCCCACTAATTGGATTTATACTTGGAGGCTCAAGTTTGGCGAGTAAGGTCTGGAATACTGGCCTGGAAAGAGGAGGTAAAGAACTGGTGATCGCCTGGGGTTCTGCTGCAAATGCGGTAATTACTCTTGTGGCGACGGGTTTAGTTATCTACTTTGTAGTAAAAGGCCTAAAGCTCGATAGATTGGATAAGAAGAAAGAGAAATAACCTTTAATCAATCGGTCTTTATATCTTGCTTGCTAGCTGTAGTATTGATGCCGTAAGTATGATGAGGCCTAGAAGTTTTCTGAATTTGTTTACTCCAGTGAATAATTCCTGAAGGGACCAGACTATGAGAGCCAGTGAGCCAACTAAGCTTATCTTATTGGTTGGGCTTTTTGGTACAAAAAAGACAAGTATTCTGGAGAATATCCAAATAGCCAAAGCAAGATTCGGCGTTTGATATATAACAAACTTACCGTCTTTATCTCTGCAGAAGTCACCGGCTTTTTGCCGAATCTTGGATGTTCTAATAAGTTATTCTTTTAGGCTAATTTTAAGGATGTCCCTAACGAGTGCTTCAGGAATGGGCTTATCTACTTTGTACTTTATAGTTCCTTTTGAGAGCTTGTAGTTACTGAGTCTGTTCTTTAGTAGCTCAATTGCTCTCGATCCAGGGAAAAGACTTAGATGGTCTTTAAAGACACCAAAATGGAGTACGGCTCTGCCCTCATTCTTGAAGGTGGGTATACCGTAGCTTATTTGCTCGGTTGCATTAGGAAAAACATCCTTAATAATCTTCTTGATGCGCTGGTACTCCTTCTTTTGTTCTAGAGTTATGGACCTTAGGTAGTTATTTATTTCTTTGTCCACCATATCGTTAGTTTACTGCACCGTAAAAGTTTTCTAATAGTTTATAAATAATATATGCTGGCCAGACTAGGGCTTTGAGGAACCCAGTTATGACACTTGTAAAGCTGCTCGCCGCCTGCATAAAATAGACTAGTGCCCCAATAAAACCTAATCCGTACACTGCTCCATTAGATCCGCCGCTTGTTTTTGCCATATTTGCTTAATTCAATATTTATTTTCTGATGAGTTCTACTGAGTCTATTTTAATTGCTTTGATTATGGTGTGCTCTTTGTACTCTCTTGGAGGTGGTGTCGCCGGCGCACGATCTTCTTTATAGGTCTCGAACTGCCCCCTGATTATCATAAAAGTGGAGTCTGGGGGATTGCTTTTAATCGTCTTATTGTCTTGTTCGGCAAGTATGCTGAGCGCAGCTTTTGCCGTGCTGTCTTGGATACATGTCTTGTCACCTTCTATTAATTCACCTTTACTGTCTAACAAACTGTAGCCGCAGGTACCCCCTATTCTTGGTGAAGTGTCGGTGTAGACCGTATTAATCTCTTGTGACCTCTTGGTATCGGCATCTTTTGTTGAGTTGCTGGATAGCATTACGATAGAGGAGATTACAACAATGAATATGAGTGTTAGAGTGAACTTTGTACGTGTATTTTTAAGTATATTCTTCTTCATGTTTATATATTAGCACGAAGCGGCCCTCTTGGATTATATGGGAGGTTATGCGGCTAGACCTTGAGAACAGTTTGGGGGACTCGAATAAAATCTGATATCAATCTCGGCTCAGCCTTCATTTTACAAACAGAATTAGTAACGGTAGGGTTGCTGCGTTTAATGTCCTTTATAACTTCAACTGGTATACTGAATACCTCTTCATCAGGTACAGATGTCGTAGGTGTCAAGATCTTCTTCGAAGCAGAACGCTTCTTTGTCACAGAACGGATAGCCATAACTAATGCTGTAGATAAATAGAGCAGTATCACGGGTACTGCCATAACAGCTTGATTGAAAGGGTCTGGAGTTGGTGTGATAATAGCAGAGACAATAAAGCTTACAAGTATTACATATTTCGTTGTACCGAGAAGCTTTCGGGGGCTGAGTGGTTTAATCTTATCTATAAGCAGGATAATAAGCGGGACTTGGAATAATATCGCAAACCCAGCCAAGTAGGTTAAGACAAAGTTAAAATACTCGTTGGCTGTTATGAGCGATTGAATATTTACCTCGCTACCAAAGTTGGTTAGAAAATTTAGTGCAGCAGGCAGGCTTATTAGGTATGCGAACAAGACACCTAATGAAGCCAGCGCAACTGAGGTTAAGACATAGGTGAGGAGGTGCCGTCTGCTAATAGAACCTAGGACCGGCAAAAAGAAAGAGAAGATTTGATAAGTGACTAGAGGTAGGGACACAATAAGACCAAACGTGGTGCTTAGCTTTATAACGAACCCGAATGCACCGGCCGGAGTTGTGTAGTAGATC
>JAUPUA010000063.1 GCA_030917805.1 Patescibacteria group bacterium | reverse complement strand
AACAGGCTAAAAGAAAGCTAGAGAGTTTTGGATTTACTCAAGTTACTAATGGTATCAATAAGTTAGAAGTTGAGAAGAAATATCTTAATATCTAGTTGATTACTCTTCCCAAGGTGTGGCGATTTGGATGTAGTTTCCGTCTGGGTCGGCTGCTGTTGCTAGCCAAACATCAGGGTTATTCTTTTCGTCCGGTTGGTAAGGCTTAGCGACTACTTTTGCTCCGGCATTTTCGAACTTTTTTAGGATTGCTGGTACATCTTTATCTACTAAGGTTAACATTATTCTTCCTGGGCAGTCGTTCTGGCCTTTTACTTCGCTGTGTGGGCCAACCATTATTGCTCCACCGTCGACTATCCATCCGTACCACTCACCTTCTTGCCAGCCTGCTTTGCCAAATACTTTTGTATAAAACTCACCAAGCTTTTTTGGGTTATCGCTACCTAATTGTATTCCTGTTATTTGCATATTTCGATTTTCCTTTTAGCCTTAATTCTACCAGATGTAATTTAATTGCGTATGAGCATTGACTCTCGTATCATATATATTCTATAATAATACGATTGACTAATATATACAAATGGGCGGACTAAAAATTAAGAATCCAGCAACAGGCCTGTACGAATTTGGTGCGGGTGTATATCCTGCTAGTAATGAGGTATGGGATGATGTAGCGCTTGGAGTTATTGGTGAAGCTAGGGGAGATAGTGCAATTGTAGTTGGGTCTGGAAATGTTCCAAACATTGCGCCTTTAATCGATGGACTTGGCTCAGTTTGTTTTGCAGATATAGCAACTGGCCATGAAGATGTTTTTGAGGCTAAGAGAAGATCTTTAGAGCTAGGATATGTCTTTGAAGATGATCCACATCGTAAAGATTTATATACAATGATGGGGCATAATTTTGAGGATGAACTTCGGCTTGAGGCTATGCGGTTTGACCTAACTAGACCTAGTTCTCCGCTTCATATTGTCAATAATCCCAAATCAGCCGAAGATTTCTTGAAGTGTGCTGCCGGTTTATCCACTTCAACTGCTGAAGTAGACTTTACGGATCCCGATAACGTAAGTGCTTTACCGGATGAATTAGGTAGAGTTGCATGGGTGCATATTTCTAACTTAGTGCCTTTCAGTTTGCCCGCTTTTAGTACGGCTAGTGATAAGAGGACCGTATTTGGTGGTATCGCAGCATTCTTGAGCTTGATCCCTGGTATTCAAAGTGATACAAGCGTAAGCTTTTCTAGATTTACTAATTTTGGTAGTTTTGAGCTTTTAGTTGATGTTTTTAACTATGGGGACTTAGACCTTAGGGTCTTGTGCGAAGATGGCGAGAGAAGAGATTCAGTTGAAGAAGTAGTTGAAAAGATCTATATTTCATAATGAGCCTCTTGCTTTAATATGTCTTCTAAAATAGACTAGAAAGTATTGAAAGAATTCGTCATTAAAGTTAATACTGCCTAACTTTTCTTTTGCTATACAGCAGGATAATCCTCCGTCAGCCATTGCTACCTCTAATTCTATCGACTCAAATTCCACAGTATCTAGAGTTGGGTCACTTTGTATGGCATTCATGAAATCCTGTATTGCTTTTTGCCGTGCAGCTTCTTTGGTAGCTTCATTGACAACTCTGTATTCTCGTATTCTGTCGCCTAGTAGATCTTTTAGTGTAACTTCTGACTTATTAAGTCTTATGCGTAGTTGAATAGACTCATCATCTTTTGATACAACTAACCTATGTATCTTGTGGTTTTTGAGTGTCTCATGAGAGGCATAACCATCATAATCCAGGATCTTCGCTTCGGGGTCACCAACAATGCTTGAGGCTACTACTCCAAATTCTCGAACAGATTCTTCTCTCTGCTGAGTGACTATTGCTATACCCATTAGGTCAGGGCTTGTTGGTGGGAGTATTAGGGCTTCTGGCATAAGCTTAAGAGGAGCTCTGTAATATTAGTTGTAATTAATCTCGTTTTGTTCTATTTTATCACAAATTTAGTCTGTTAAGTATAATTAGCCAATTTGCTTCATTATCTTATCGGTCTCTACGAGTACTTTTATGATTTTTTGGTAGTGATCTATATCGTCGCTGTTTAATTTTCGTTCTTTGCGATCTTTGAGCCATTTTTGAGCTGGTTGGTAACCTCCAATGTAGAAGTTCCATGCGACTTCAGGTACGTTCCCAAAATATTGCTCGCTATTGATATAAACTCTATCAGCTTCAAACTTTATTCTTTCTACTTCATCGCTGCCGGCTTCTGAATAGGTAGTGATGTAATCATCTAGCGATGGATCTGTCATAAGATGCAGTGATCGGAGTTTTGTGCCAAAATCTCTAAATTTAGTAAATTCTTTATCGTCTTTTGGTATTGGGACTCTTGGGAAGTCTATCTTTAAAAACTCTTTGTACTTATCTCGGTAACTTGGTGAGTGCAGAAAGCTGTAAATGTAATCTAAAACGTCTTCTGGCTGAGGTTCGTTCTTTAAGTTCTTAGTAAACTTTTTTAATTCATCAAGGTCAAAATTCGGAGTTTTTGTACCGTCATCGTGATAGATATAAAGCGGTGCAACAGAGTCAGCACTGGACATTCCGGGCCTAGAAAAGGTTCTTTCACTCGATATAAGGTTAGTCACTCCTGCTGCAGCTCCTTTCGATTCAATATGACCTCGCATATACATAAGGCCAATATTTGCTTTGTTGACGAAATTATTCATCGTCAGGTTTCGTGGCCAGGCCACGAAACCTGACGATTTATATGAATAGTACGTCCAACGTATGTCGAAAGGTCCGTGCCAGGCAGTTTGAATTATTTTATTCTCATCGATCTTTCCACCAATGTCCTCTCGCATTCCTTTATAGTTATGATTTCTACCATCTTTTAATTTGTAAGTTGTCCTAAACTCCGTTTCTGATAAATTAATTAAGTCGTGAACAACTTTAGTTATATCTTGTTTATCGAAGCAGATCTGAGAAGCTGCCGCGCCAGATCTGAAGCCACTTGATTTGGTTATGAATAGTTCGTTTATGTTAACTCCTTGGTTGTATTCTTTTTCAGAGGCCATGTTTTTTGGGACGAAGAAGTGGTTTGGGGCTGGGGCTTCTAATTTTGTGAGCTTTATTTTATCTTCAGATAAATTGCTGAACTTAAGCTTTCGTTTGCCGTATAGCTCCGAATGGTAGACTTGACCGAGTTGGTTTGGCCTCTTTTTCTTATTCTTTACCATTAGAACTATCGAAACACCCTGCATGATGTCAAAGACGTTTTCATCCTTGCTGCCATCAGGTGAGACCTCTTTCTTCTTGCTATTACCGTGTAAGTCGAGAACAAATATCTTATCGAAAGTTTGGAGTAGGTGT
Source organism: Patescibacteria group bacterium (assembly GCA_030917805.1). GTDB lineage: Bacteria > Patescibacteriota > Saccharimonadia > Saccharimonadales > HK-STAS-PATE-42 > HK-STAS-PATE-42. The sequence goes on along the minus strand of JAUPUA010000063.1, from coordinate 3,503 downwards.
TTACGCATTTGGCGGTGGGTAATGCCGTCTATGTAACTATTATTAGTAATCATTGCAACTATACCTTCCCCATTCTTAGCAATTAGATCTTCAGAGAAACGAATGAACTTGATGTAATCGTCATCGAGGTTTATCTTCCGCTCATTTAAATCTTTCTTATAGACCTTAATTAGCTCTAGAATATGTTTGGATTTATTATTGCTGCTAATTGAATAAGGAGGATTGCCAATTATGAGCATTATGGGATGTTTATGTTTTATTCTTGAGGCCTCCTTGCTTTCTGCAGTTAAGGCTTCCACAAATCCTAACTGGCTAAATAGGTCGGGAGTATTAAGTGAGCCTTCTTCTAGGGTGTTAGTTAGATATACACCAAGTCTTCCGGCAAAATCTTCGAGGCCAGTTTCTTGCAGAGTCATGCCGAGTTTGAGGTGGGCAATTGTATATGGTGCCATCATGAGCTCGAAGCCGTGGAGCCGTGGGAGTAAATCACGTTCAGCGTAGCTTGGCCAGCGGCCTTCTTGCCCTTTGAAGCCTTGATGAATGAACTTAATAGTTTCGTTTAGGAATGTGGCTGTTCCGACTGCAGGATCTAGAATCTGAACCCGATGGATCGAGTTTTTGAACTTTTCGCCTGCCGTATTGGTTGTTGTGTGGTTAATCTTGCTAGTATCGGCTAGGCCTTTGGCTAGGCCAAACTCTTCTTTTAGTATTTTGTCTACTTGGTTAATCATGAACTTAACTACGGGTATTGGCGTGTAGTATGCGCCCATGCGTTTTCGCTCTAGCGGGTCGTATTCTTTTAGAAAATCTTCATAAAAGTGAATTATTGGGTCTTTTTCATCACCTTGGCCATCTTTGAACTCGATAAGCTTAAGGTGCTTCTGTATTAAAGTCTTGACGTTGCTTACTTGGAATACTTCACAAAGCTCATCTACTATGTAGCCAAGCCTCTCATCAAATTCTGAGCCTGCAATATGATCGAAGAACTTGCGTAAGAATGGGTTAGATTTTGGAACTAGATCACGAGCCTCTTGCCGAGAAAAGTTTTCAGAAGATTTATCTGCATAACGAGCCACAAAAAGCCCATAAACTAAGGTTTGGGCGTACATGTCGGCGAACTTCTTTTTTTCTAAGTCATGTACCAGAAGTTCTTTCATCATGGTATACATTTTTTCGAGCTCTTTGTTTCTCTCGCTGTCATCTTCTAAGTAAAGAGCAACATTATCGCGAACACGACGGGCTTTACCACCCATAATCTCGGCAAGGCGACGACCTGATTTAATCTCTTCTGGAGGAAGCTCTAGGAATTGTTTTAATTCTCTTGCTAGCTCTTCAGAATATTGTGGAGTTAATTTTAAGGCTCCATTTACAACTTGCCCCAGCGAGATTGTTTTATATTTCTCTCCATTCTTGAAAAAGCGAAATTCTAAATAATCTGTTAAGTATAGATTGGCATAACCATGGTAGCGATCCATTTGGTCAGTTTTCTCAGTTTTATCGAGGCTTACGGTGATATCTTTAGCCTCAGCATAACCTTTAATAATTTTTTGGTTAGAGGATTTTAGAAATACAAAATCTGGCATACCATGCTGAGAGCGGGCAGGATCGTTAACTGCAGTAGTATCTTCAAAACTTTCCATTAGGCGCTGCAATGCAGGCCGGTAGGCATGCTCACGAGCATGCCCAGATAGAAATTGTTTTTCAACTTCGGATAAATATTGTAAGATTGCGTCGCTGCTGATCATTGCAAATTATTATAGCACCGCTTGGATGAGGCTGAGGAAGAGTGGATTCGGGTGGTTTGGGCGGGAGGTGAATTCGGGGTGGTATTGGACGCCAATGTAGAAGGGGTGGTTAAGCTCGGGCTTTGCCTCGAGGATTTCTGGCAGATTAGATCCTGGGTTAGTGCCGGTTAGTATTAAGCCTCCTGTGGCTAGGTCTGGGAGGTATTTAGAGTTAATCTCGTAGCGGTGGCGGTGGCGCTCTTTAATTAAGTCTTGGTTGTAGATTTTATGGGCCAGATTTCCCTCTTCTATTTTGCAGTCGTAGTTACCCAGACGCATCGTTCCGCCTGTTTCCTCTTTCCCTTTTTGATCCTCCATAGTGTGAACGACAGGCTCGGTGCAACTTGGGTCGAACTCGGTTGAGTTGGCATCTTTAAGGCCAGCTTTTCTGGCGGCGGCGATGGCGGCAACCTGCAGGCCAAGGCAAATGCCGAGATAGGGGATGTTGTTTGTTAGGGCGTAAGCAGCAGCTTCAATTTTGCCTTCGATTCCCCTACTCCCAAACCCTCCAGGTATGAGCATTCCATCGACATCTTTTAAGGCTTCTGACAGGTAATCTTTATCTGATTCTATTTTTTCGGCATTGATCGGTTTGATCTTCACAGTTGCGCCTGCGTGCCAGCCGGCAGTTCTCAGCGCTTCGTTAACAGAATAATAACTATCTTCGTTATCAGCATATTTAATAACCATGCCGATGGTAACCGTCTTCTTTTTAGATGCGGCAATTTTATCGGTCAGATCTTCCCACTTGCTGAGATCTGCACTGCCCCCTTCAAGGTTTAATCTATCAGCTAAAAAGTTACCAATACCCTGGAGCTCTATGCTTAAGGGTACTTGGTAGATACTTTCGGCGTTAGGCAACATAGCAATGGCTTGCTCGGAGGCGCCGCTAAATAAAGCAAGCTTCTTTTTGGCTGAAAGCGGTGCTGGACGTTCGGAGCGCGCCAGCACGAGCTCTGGGAAGATCCCAACTGCGCGAACATCCTTTAAGGCATTTTGGGCAGGTTTAGTTTTAAATTCTTTAGAGGTATCAAGATAAGGGATGTAGACGGCATGGGCAAAGAGAGTATTTTCGCGGCCGAGCTCTATGCCAATTTCTCTAATAGCTTCTAAAAATGTGGTTGCTTCGATATCCCCTACTGTTCCACCAACCTCGACAATGTGGACGTCAAAGCCTTCGGCAGCATCTTTAATCTTTTTTTTCATAAGATCAGTAACGTGCGGGACGAACTGGACTGTTTTACCAAGGTACTTGCCTGCTCGTTCATCTTCTAAAACCTCTCTAAGCACTCGCCCACTCATTAAAGAGCTTTTTTGAGTTAGCTCCTGATCTAAGAACCTTTCGTAGTGACCAAGATCTAAGTCTGTTTCGGCTCCATCTATAGTTACAAAGCATTCACCGTGTTCAGCAGGGTTAAGCGTGCCTGAGTCAACATTAAGGTATGGGTCACACTTTTGAATGTTGACCTTGAGTCCACGCGATTTAAGGATGGCTCCGATAGAGGCAGCAGCTATCCCCTTGCCTATCCCGCTAAGTACTCCGCCTGTTACGAAGATGTATTTTGTTTGAAGCAGACCTTTTTCTGGCATGTACGTAGTTACCTCCTATAAATCCCACTTTTTATAACTTAAGCTATAAACTATAGCTTAGAATGTCGGTTATGTTTAGAGGTAAACTTTGCAACGGCAAGTGATTAATACTTTGCTAATTTAATATGT
>JAUPUA010000045.1 GCA_030917805.1 Patescibacteria group bacterium | reverse complement strand
TACTATAACCGATGATCAACCCTTTGTCTTACATCCTGGACAATTTGCCCTTGGCTTGATCTTTGAAGAAACTGGCGTTTCAGATCAACTAGTGGGTCGTCTAGAAGGAAAGAGCTCAGTTGGTCGACTAGGAGTTCTAATCCATGTCACTGCCGGGTTTTTAGACCCCGGAAACAAGCTAAAGATGACACTAGAACTTCATAACACGGCAGAGCTTCCGATTCTTCTATACTACAAGATGCCTATCGCTCAGATTGCCTTTGAGACTATTTCATCTGCCGCAGAGAATCCTTATGGTTCAAGCAAATTAACTTCTAAATACTCTGGAGATATTAAGCCTAAAGCTTCTCAAATGCATAAGAACTGGGATTCGCATAAAGGAGAATGGAAGTAATTATGTTAGATCAAAATATTATCGATAAATACGAGATGACGATTGGTATGGAGTGTCACGTCCAGCTTAAGACCAAAACAAAACTTTTTGCTGCAGTAAATAACGATGCCCGCGGTGCAATGCCAAACACTACAGTCTCCGAGATTTGTTTTGGGTTGCCGGGGACTCTTCCTGTACTAAATAAAGAAGCCGTTCATCTTGCTGTTAGAGCAGGTCACGCACTAAACTCTAAGATTAATCTATTTTCAAAGTTTGATCGTAAACATTACTTCTACCCCGACCTTCCTATGGGTTATCAGATAACTCAGTTTGAGCATCCAACTGTTGGAATGGGTAAAGTTAAGTTAAAGCTTAAATCAGGTGATGAGATTAAGGTTGGAATAACCCGCGCTCACTTAGAGGCTGATGCTGGAAAGTTAACCCACCCAACTGGAGAGAACTATTCCTTAGTAGATCTAAATAGGGCCGGGACCCCCTTGATCGAGATAGTCTCAGAACCAGATATCCACTCAGCCGAAGCTGCTAAAGCTTTCGCCCACGAACTAAACCTACTGATGCGATATGCAGATGTTTCGGATGCTAATCTTTATTATGGCAATATGCGTTTTGATGTTAACATCTCAATTGCACCAAAAGGCTCTAAGAACCTGGGAACTCGTGCAGAGATCAAGAATCTTAACTCATTCCGTGCAGTAGAGAGCTGTGTTAACTACGAATTTGAACGTCAAGTAGAGCTTCTCGAAAAAGGAGAAAGAGTGGTTCAAGAAACTAGAGGTTGGGATGATGCAAAAATGATTACTATTTCGCAGCGGTCTAAAGAGGATGCTCAAGATTATCGCTACATGCCAGAGCCGGATATCCCACCGATAATTCTAACTCAAGATTATATCAACGAGGTCCAAAAAGAGCTTCCGGCAATGCCCGCAGAAATTCGGCTAGCCTTAGGTCCACTTAATCTAAACTACTCACAACAAGAAACAATAGTAGAATCTCCAGATCTGGCGATGGTTATAATGGAGGTTATTAAGTCAGGCACTCCACTTCAACATCAAAAAAGAATTGCTAACTGGCTCCAGATATATTCTTCTTCAGCTTCAAACGAAGATGATCGGGATAGCTCTGCTCAGATTAACCTTAAGCCACAAAGTTTAATCAAACTTAGCGAAATGGTTGAGGCAGGATCTCTAAACTCGAGTGCCGCCAAAGATATTCTGGCGCAACTTATAATACAAGATAAAGATCCTGAGCAGCTAGCTGAAGAGCTTAATCTTATTCAAATTAGTGACAGCAATGAGTTAGAAAGAATAGTAGATCAGGTAATGAAAGATAATCCAAAACCAGTCTTAGATTTAAAAAGTGGAGAAGAAAAAGCAATTGGCTTCATAGTCGGTCAGGTTATGAAGATATCTGGTGGAAAAGCTAACCCAGCTGAAGCTCAAAAGATAATTAGATCTAAGATATAAATATACCCTAAATTAGAAGCTAACGCCTCTAGTAATCGTCCCATAGTTAGGGAACTGATTCTTAAACAGAGAGAATGTAGCATTGACTTTACCGCCATATTCACCAAATCGTTTTCCATCGCAAAAGGTAAACCACCTGTCAAAGGTTTCTGAGGAGCCTTCCATCAAACTAAATCTATAACTTCTTTCTGTCGGGCAAGCCGCCCTAAATTCATAGCCACTAGTATCTTCCCTAATTTCTGTAAAATCATTTTTTTCTAAAGCTTTTAAAAATGCTCGGTAAGCCTCCAGATTATTAGATAGTCCTTCACTTTTTTCCTCTATATTCTCATACCCCCTAAGGACCCGAATAGTCCTGGTGTTAGCACTAATAGTCATTTCAATAGAGTAATGCTTTTCATCAGCAATAACTCCTCGCTCTACGTAGATCCTTACAGAGCTATTCTCAGCATTATCTACTAGCTTACTAGCAATAACTTCACTGGATTTAGCACCGTCAAGCCCCAAGTTTCTCGCTCGTCTATCTGAAGATATCTTCACACCGATTGCAACCACTAAAAGTGCAATCAGGAGTATAATAACAGCAGCAATTACCCCAACTGTGTTCTCTTTAGTCTTAGTGCTAAGTTTTGTAGCTATTTTTCCTGCCATATAATACAAATTTTCTATTCTAAACAATATTTTCTCATTTTAGAGAGCTTAATAGCAAGTCGGAATCTATTAAGTATACTTGTCAATATTGTTTGTAGGTATGGGGGTATAGTAAGCTTAACCTTAAAGGAAACAACAAATATGGCCAAACTAAGTCTACCATCTAAAAAAGAGCAACCCAAAGATTTAAACAGTTACTTAAAGACAAGTGAAGAAATATCCGATGAGATGAACGAAGATATTGAACGCGTCGTTCAAGAAGATTTTCCAAGCATTTCTTCAAAAGGTTCAAAAAGCATTAAGTTTTGGTCTAACTGGCCAAAAAAAAAGAAGGTTCTGGCTTTAGCCTCGACTATACTCAGCTCTATCATCCTACTGTTCTTAATTCTGTTTTTTGTGATAAGACCAGCCAAGACCTCATCTTTTATAAAAGCATCTTGGCACGAAGTTATCGCTGAAAGTGCAGATTTAGATCGCTCTGTACGCTCAGAGGTTAATCTAGAGGGAACTCGAGACGTCGCTGCTAGCTTGGATAAGTACAATCAGAAGCTTGCCTCTATAAGCTACGCAGCCAAAGGTAAGAGTTCTTTAATGTACAAATCTGGAACAACTAACCTATACGGAGACATCACCTCCAAGATGGGTGAATATTTCTCAGATTCAGCAACGATCTTAGTAAAAAGTGATACAGATATTAGTTCAATATCAGATTCTGAGCTACAAGATCTTAAAGATAGGGGAGAATACTTAAAGAATAAAGTCGATGATTTCAGAAAGTCTAACGCACTCCAAGAAGAACTCAATCCAGATATCTTTGCACTAGACCAGTACATCCAAGATGTTAAACTAACATCTGAAGAGATAGCTCAAGAAAGAGAGGAGGAAGAGCAAAAAAAGGAGGCTGAAAAGCAAGCTGCAATAGCTAAAGATAATAAGGATAAGGCAAGTGTACAAACAGTAGGTGAAACCTACCTCACAGCTTTTGTTAACGGCAGTGAAGACGGGGTAAGATCTACGCTTACTAAAGGTTATCAAGGTGAGTATGATTATGAGTCCCTAAAAGCAGAAAGACGAACTAATTTTTATCCTAAGAGCCACAGGATTGTATCAGTCGAGAAAGATTCTGCTAACTACAAACTTACAGCAAGTGTAACCTATACCTCTATCTATCAAGACTCAGAAGGTAACAATATAGAGACTGTTCAGCCAATCACTCTAATCTATAGAGTGATATTCGTAGAAAGCACTCAATCTTGGAAGATAGATGGTCAAATTGATAGGTAACAAGATAAAGCTTCAAGGGCAAAGGCATAAAGATAAAACTGTTGGCGCCTATGATGTCGTATGTATTGGTAGGCCTGCACAAGACACGCTACTTAGTGGAGATATCTTTAAGGCCGTTTGCCAGCATGGAGTCTGTCATAGCAATATACCGCTAGGAGCCAAGCTCAGTATTGAAGATTCATCAGTGACCTATGGTGGTAACGCATTAAACGCTTCCGTAACATTTGCTCGCCAACAACTAAATACAGCTCTAGTTTGCCAACTTGGGGAAGATACCGTCTCACAAAACATAACAAATATATTGGAGGCCGAACATATCGAATCCTCACATATATATCGGGATGGTTTGGTCAAAGTAGCACAATCTACAATCTTAGTAGCACCTAGTGGTGAAAGGACTATCTTAAAATTTAGTGGCTCAGAGATTAAGCACCATGCTATTCTAGCTATGCTAGAGAATATTGAAACCCGCTGGATATATGCATCATCTCTCGGTTCTTTAGAGCTTTTACAAGGCGTAATTCAATATGCAAACCTTAACCAAATTAGAGTTGCATTTAACCCAGGTGGCTTAGAGCTAACCAATCCAGCAGAGTTAAAGCTTGTTCTTCCAACTATCGACACACTTATTATGAATAAAGAAGAAGCTATTGGCTTGTTTGGTAATTTAGAACCAGCCATTCTATGTCAGGCTGCCTCAGAATATGTTAAAACAGCTATTATAACGGATGGACCAAACGGATCGTATGCTTATGATGGTCATCAGCACTTTTTTCAGCCAGTAAGCGAAGATGTCAAAGTAATAGATCGAACCGGAGCAGGTGACGCTTTTGCATCAGGCCTAGTCTCGGCTCTAGCTTGGGGTCTAGATCTAAAACAAGCCCTAGAGTTTGGGGCAAAGAATTCAACATCGGTTGTAATGCATATTGGAGCACATCAGGGAATCCTCACTAGAGCTTAGTAAGAACACGACTATTTAATAGGAA
>JAUPUA010000044.1 GCA_030917805.1 Patescibacteria group bacterium | reverse complement strand
CTTATCACTAAGCTTGATTAATGAATTTAAGTCTTTAGTAAATAAACAATATGGTTTGGCATTAAATCTTAAGGCATGTTTAACTGCATGAAGTCCTTCAAGAATAGCGTACTGCCCCGCTCCATTCTGATTTTGTTCAAGTAAAGTTTTTATCTGGTTTAAGCTTAGAGCATCTTGCATACAAAAGTAGATATGTTTTGTAGTATAATTGTATCAGAAGAGATGTACCCGTAGCTCAGCTGGATAGAGCGTTGGCTTGCGGAGCCAAAGGTCGCAGGTTCGAATCCCGCCGGGTACACCAAGACTTTCGAACAAGAATCGTATACGAATTTATAACTTAGCAATAAAAATATAAGAAGTCCCTATGGCTTCTTTTTGTTATGATAATAACTAATGAAAATGAAAAGAATCTTAATTGTCGGGAGAGGATGTTCCGGAAAGTCTACTCTTGCTAAGAGCTTAGGGGAGAAGCTCCAACTACCTGTTTATCATTTGGATCAATATTTCTGGAAAGAGAACTGGGTGCCTTTAGCTGAAGAAGAGAAGCAAAAGATACACGCTGAGTTAATAGATAGTTATTCTTGGATTATTGAAGGGAGTACAGAATTTTTGGAAGATCGTGCTAAAAGAGCAGATACGTTTATAGTTCTTGACCTACCAGTATGGAAGACTTTGCCTAGTTGGGTCAGAAGAATCTGGAAGTATCGCGGTGTTACAAGACCTGATATGGTCGACGGTAACGTAGAGAGGATGAACTTTGAATATGTTAAATGGCAACTGGATAGAAAAAGTACTGAACGCAAAATAAATAAATTGAAGGCAGTTTGTCCAGATAAAAGGATGATAATATTCAAAAGTCGAAAAGCTGCCCACGACTTTGTAGCTTCAGTCTAGTTCACTCTCTCCTGCTATACTAACAATATCTAGATAACATTCCGTTCGGAATACGTCTATTAAGGTACACCAACACAAAATCTTTAGAGGGTATATTTTATGAACTTACTTATTTTAGGTGGAAATAGTCAAAGAAATAAAGAATGGGTTCACGAAGTTAATTCTTTTGTTAAAGATATTTTCGAAAATACAATTATTCACGAGTATAGACACTGGGGAACTGACTTAGACATTCTAGATTTCGACCTGGAATTAGATTCTATAACAAGAGAAGCTGCTGAAGTTGGAAATTATGGCGTGTTCGCAAAATCAGTAGGAAGTTTATTATCGCTTACACTTATTAGCAGAGGCTCGCTTAAGCCAAAGTTCTGTGTTTTTGCTGGCATAGCTCTTAAGCTTGCTAGAGAGGAAGGGATAGATACTGAGAGCTTATTCTGCTCTATAAGTTGTCCTGTAATAATAATTCAAAATGATAAGGATCCAGTTGGCGGAGCGGATGAAGTTATTCAGCTAGTTAAAGGTATTGATAATATTGAAGTTATCGAAACTAGGGGCAACGACCACTCATACAACGATTTCAATCTTATTAAGAATAAGCTGGAGAAGCTTTTAGAAGTATAGAATTCTGAAGTGGCTAATATTTAGTACTAGCCTTAAGTACTCATCGCTATATTAACAATATCCTGATAACATTCCTTTCGAAAACTATCAATTAGAGGACACCATTGAAGTTATTAAAGAAGCCTTAGGGCTTCTTTTTGTTATGATTAAAACTATGAGTGAGAAAAAGGTTGCAAGAATAGCAGTATGCTCTAGTGCAAGTCTTTATAATGAGCTAATAGCACTAAGCAGAGAGATTGATAATACAAAGATTGATCTAGTACTTCCAGATATGGCAGAGAGGATGAAGAATGGCTCTGCAGACAGTAATGAGGCAAAGATAAATTGGTCAGAGGTGGGTTACGGCTATAAAGCCTCACTAATTCGTGGTCACTTCTCAGTGATTGAAGAATGTGATGCAGTATTGGTTACAAACTTTGCTAAGAATGGCAAGGAAAACTACATTGGTGGAAATGTTCTTATGGAAATGACTGTGGCATTCTATTTGAAAAAACCTATAATTATACTGAACTCTGCTCCTGAGTATTCGCCGCTTATTGATGAGATTATGGGTATGCAGCCTGTGTTTCTGGAGGGGGATGTGAGCGTGTTAGTAGAAGTTGCCAGAAAACTTACCCGATAAGAGGCTAACTCTTTGTAGTATCCCCTGTTATACTCATATAGTGGATTAGTAATAATCTATTAAGCTGATCAATAGAGAGACAACAGGAGAAATTATTTTATGAATGCATTAAGAGTGAATGGATGTCAAAGCTGTGGCTTTCTAGAGATTAATGATGACCCTGGTCATATATTGACTACAGATTTTCATACATTGTCTCTTGCTACTGATCAACTATATCTCGGTAGAGCATATTTAACTCTTGGCAGATATGCCTCAAAGATTTCTGATCTAACTGGTGATGAGTCTAGCGATATGTGGGATATTATAAAACGCTATGAGCTTGCAACGGCACAGACATATGGTGCAGCTCACTTAACAATAGCTACACTTATGAATAACGCATATAAATCGCCAAATCCTCAGCCTCATGTCCATAGTCACTTAAGGCCTAGATATACTAATGCCCCTAATATTGGAGGTGCTATTTTTGAAGATCCGAACTTTGGAGAACATTATATACGCAATAGGAGTCATAATGTCGCCCCAGAGTTTTTACATGAAATTGCTCAACCGCTTAGAGCATTGATGGCTAACTAAATATTGGCTCTAAAGCTTGAGCTTACGAGAAAGCCAATCAAAAGGGTTTTGAGATGGATTTGTTTGGGGTAAGCTTTTTTGAAGAACGTTGAGTACTTTGTTAACTACTGCTTTTTCTTTTATATAAAAACCGACTGGCATGGATGTTCTTTTATTGCCAACAAGTGTAATTTGAGTATGAGTATCAAATTCTTCTACCCAGTAGTATGAGAATTCGAATATACCAAAAGATCTTCCGTCTACCCTAAGGGTCGAGTTGGTTAGGTCGTACTTTTTAACCCTAGGTTTTCGAGCTGCGTAAACAGTTAAAGCCAGTAAAGATATCAAGATAATCAATGGTGATATAAAATCATCTCTGCCTGATATTAGCCATGGAATACTGGAGATGATGATTGAGCCTAAGATGAGCTGTAGATACCAAATAAAGCTCTTTGGGTGATAAATGAACTCTTCAGACTGCCAAGAGATATGATCTTTTTCGGCAGGTTTCTTGTATTCTTGGTCCATATTGAGGGTGCTTTTTGTAATGTTATTGTTATCTTAAACTATATGGCGGTTATGATTCCACTATCTCTGCCGTAATTACGGTTCGATTAGTAAAATCACGCGAGGCTTTAATATATCCCCCACCGCAGGTGATTATTTCTAGACGTGGCTTAGAGTTACGATTACCTAAAAGCTCGGCCATTGGAACCTCTGCTTGCGGGAAATCTCTTTTTTGAGTAACTGCAAAGGTAAACTGTTGACCTTTATCGTCTGAGATAATAATTCTTTGACCAGGGTTAAGCTTTTTTAGATTTGCAAACACCGCTTTGCCATAGGCTGAATAATGCCCAACAATCATTGCTGGGCCCTTATCGCCCGGTTTAGAGGATTGGTTAAACCAGGCAGTTGTCCAAAGGCTTTTGGGCACATCTACGGCGTTATCTGCTGTTAATCCCAGGTGTTCTATAGGGGCATCAACCCCAATATCTGGGATGGTGATTTTTGCTGGCTGGGATGGGTTTTGTATTACCCTTTCGGCAACAACGACTTTAGGTTGTAAGTTGCCGTCGGTACTAAACTTCCCTGCTATGTTCCCTGATTTTGGTTGAGCTAGTACTAAATCTTTTTGATATTTAGCATAGCTCACCCCTGTTGCAGATAAAACTGCTACTAAGCTGAGCAAAAGTATGGCTAGGGTTTTTATCCTACCTGCAGTACCTCTGTTTAAAGTTATATCGGACATGGGGATTCTTTTAGGACAATATTTTTGTTTACGCTTAAGTTATAATTTAACATAATTATAAGCGGTAATACTAGGTCGACTTTGTAACTTGACCAAGGATAATGTATAATAATCTCTTAATACATATGAAGACAGGTCTTAAAAGCTAGAACTTCTTAAGTTAGACTAGATAAGAGTTTGGTGGGAATAAATTAAAGGTATTAAATTTTGTAATGAACGAAGATAAGAAACTTGCAATCGAACTAGCTGAACGTAAAGAACTTGGAAAAGCTGTTAGAGCGCTTAGGCGTGATGGCATCCTCCCAGGGGTTATTAATGAAAATGGCAAAGATAGTACTAGTGTTTCTGTAGAACTTGGTAAGTTTGAGGCTCTTTATCTGCAAGCTGGGCGTACCCAGCCAGTTGAGTTTACTGTTGGCAATCAAAGTGGTCTTGGAATGATTAAAGAACTTGAACGTGAACCTGTCAAAGGTAAGATTATTCACTTTACTCTTCAATCTATTAATAGAAACGAGAAGGTTAATGCCGAGATTCCAGTACACCTTGATGAAGAAGTTGAGATTCCTGCTCGAAAGTTTGGTTTGGATGTTATTGCAGTTACTCACTTCTTTGAGGTTACTGCTCTGCCACACGACTTACCTGAACAGATTTTAATTAATGGTGAGAACCTGACTGAGGTTGGTGATAGAGTTCTCGTTTCTGACGTTAACCTTCCTAAAGGTGTGGAGCTCGCGGGTGAAGATGATCTTGAGAAGGTGCTATTTATTGTAGAAGCGCCAAGAGTTACTAGTGATGAAGATCTAGCCAATGACGTTCCAGAAGAAGGTGAAGAGGGTGCATCTGCTGCGGATGTTCCTAGCGAGAAGGGCTCTGAGGCTGAAGAAGCGGTAGAAGAAAAGTAGTAAACCTCCTTTTCAAAGAAACCAAAGGCTGTATTACAAACCCGCTACTTTTAAGTGAGAGAGGCTTTACATGTTCAAGGTAAGTTATACGCACTGCGGGTGGTATAATTGTGGTTATGTTTGATTATTTAGTGGTTACAGCGCTCATTGCTCTGGGGTATCTGGTATCTATTTTGTTGAATTTAGATATTGTTCCAGATTATCCGACAGAATACGAACTTAAGCGTAAAGCAAGGGACGGTGATAGCCTTGCTAAAAAGAAGGCTTGGATTAAGAAGCATTCAGGAGAGGTCGATGTAACCTACAGTTTGGGATGTTTAGTACTGCAGAGTATTTTTATTTTGGGGATAGCCTATAGGTTTGGGAAGATATGGCCAGCCTTAGCCGTGCAGCTCGCTGGATTCATGGTAATTAAGTTTATGGCTGTTCGTAAGATAGCACCTAAGATGTTCAGTTTTTGGGATAGGTTATTAAGCCGTTACATGCAAGATTTAGTTAAGCTGCTTAGACCTATCCTTCATTATTTATACCCAAAAGTGTCAACAGAAGGGGCTGAAGTAAAAAAGTATTATTATTCAGAGGATGAGTTTATCTATCGGTTTGGGATCGATTCTGATGTTTTGAGTGAGCCATTAAAGAACCGGGTGGAAAGAATTCTTAAGGGTGACAAAACAAAGGCCAAAGAAATTATGCTAGATATTAAGCTTGTGCCAAAAGTTGATGTTAACTTAAGTCTAACCCCTATTATCTATGATGAGCTGCATAAGAAAGGTTATGATATGGCTGTTGTTTTTCAAGGTGGCGAAGATAATTTAGTTGGTCTTTTGTATTTATCTGGATCAGAGGCAGTAGAACAACTTAATACTACGAGTTCTATCCGTGTTGGGGATAAGATGGAGCAGGGCTTACAGTATGTGACTGAGGATGTAAAGTTGGATGATCTTACCTCAGGCTTTTTGCAAGGTGGTCAGAACGCAGTATTAGTAACGGGCCCTGGAGGTCGCGTAAGTGGTGTTATTACTGCCAGGAAGTTGCTGGGCTGGGTTAGCGGAGCTTAAGTATTTAGTTTTAGGCCTGTACGGCTGCGAATACGTATTGCTGAACTGCCTGGACTATGGGCCAGCTGTACTTTTGGCCGAACTCCAGTCCTCCGTTCTTACCGTGTCCGACTACTCTTTGTTTGATTATGTCGTCAGTCTGCTCTCTGGTCATACCTTTACGGACTATATCTTGGGTGAGGAGCTGGTGTGTTGTCCATAGGATTAGCTCTCTAAACTGCCCATCTTCTACGTCGTAGATGCTGTCGGCCTGAATTTCTATGCCGATAGTGTTACCGTTACCTACGTCCTCTCTGCCTGCACTTGCGTCGTCCATAATGCCTCCTCTTATGTGGCCCGCTTTAGTGGCGGGATTCTTTGCAAGTTGCCAGACCTTGCCTCCATGCTTGGTGTCTGGGAGTATAAATTGGGTACTAGATTTTCTATTGTTGAACCAGCTTAATACTAGTTTTGCGGGGTCTACTCTGTGTGAATTGCCAATTGGTCCGTGTTCTGGGGTACCTTGATCACCATCTGCCACACCAGAGGCCCAGGCGTGCCAGATTATGTACTCAACGGTAATTGGGGCTCCGTTGTAGTATTTATTGTAGGCTTCACTGCCGATTATATCTTTAACGGCACCCCATTTTTGCTCTATCCCATTTTCTTTATAAGCCCCATAGTCTTCGACTGATAGGGATCCGAAAGCAGACTTCATTTTTTCTATTAGTGCTTTGTCTCTAGGTTCATCCAGCTTCTCGAAGTCGATTAGGCCAACGTCTATCTTTGGACCCTGATCTGGCAGTTTGGGTGGAGTACCTGGTGGTTTGGTGTCGGAACTGGAAATTCCTGTTATGGTCTGTACTAGGTCTATGTAGTGCTTAACGCCGTTTATCCATTCTGGCCCTGTGGCATAAGCTAGTTCGCCTGGCTCATCTTGGTCGACCATCATTCTGACGACCTCGTGAGGGTCTCTACCGCCTTTTTGGAGGTAATCCACCACATCAGTGTACCTATAGCTGTCGTCTTCTTTTTTGTAGTAAATCTTGCCTAGAAAGTCTGCAAAAGAGTCCTCTGGCTTGTCGTATTTTCGGAATGGTCTAGGATATTTAACCCTAACTCTGCCATCTTCGTAGGTACCAATTATCTTCAGGTCTTCGCCATGTTCTTGGGCAAGTTTGCCAACTGCATCTGCGGCAACGACTTCTTCTGTAGGTTTTTTGTAGACATCTCCAGTCCATTCGTCTTTAGCAACTATGCCGTGCATGTTGTTGGCTTTTTCTGCTAACTCACTGGTACCTGAGTCACTTTCGTGCATTCCAACCGCCAGAAATACTTCATATGGAAGGGGTGTCCCTTCCGTCTCCGCTAGCTGTGTGGCAATTGGTTCGAACTTGTTAACAAAAGCTGTGGCTTTCTCAGGGTTTACTAGTACGTCTCCGGGATCTCTTGGTTTTGGTTGGTCATCTTCTAAAACGAATTCATTTAGAGCTAGCGCTAAGAATACGGCCGCAGATGCGCCTTGCAAAAAAGTTCTACGTGTAAGACCGTCCTCTGAGCTGGTGCTTTGAGGCTCTTCAAGTAATGGTGCTTCCGATGGAGCCTCGTGATGACTGAATTTCATAATTTTACGCTAATTGTAGCATAAACATGGTTATGAGTCAACCTGTGTGCTTCATGCTACGTAGATCTCTGTTATAATTAAGCTTAATTATGAGTAAAAGAATTTTAGCTAGTGGTACTTCTGATCTGATTGGTCAGGAAGTTTTGTTGATGGGTTGGGTTAATTCACGACGTGATCACGGCGGGGTTATCTTTATTGATCTTCGTGATGAGAGTGGTTTAGTTCAGGTTACCATCCATCCAGATACTAAAGAGTCTTTCGAGCTTGCAGAGGGTGTACGCGATGAGTATGTTTTGAAGGTGACTGGAAAAGTTATTGAGCGAGAAGCTGGGCTCGTTAATGATAATTTGGATACAGGTAAGGTTGAGGTGGTAGTTGGCGCTTTAGAAATCTTGAATAAGTCAGAGCCACTCCCCTTTTCTATAAAAAATGAGGATGAAAATGTAGGCGAAGATGTTAGGCTTAAGTACCGTTATCTAGATCTTAGACGACCCAAAATGGGTCATATGCTTCGGCGTCGTGCAGAGATGAACTCTTTGATAAGATCCTATATGGAAAAAAATGATTTTACAGAAGTCGCTACTCCAATTTTGGCAAACTCTAGCCCAGAGGGTGCGAGGGATTTTTTGGTTCCTTCAAGATTCAAGCCCGGTACTTTTTATGCATTGCCACAGGCACCTCAGCAGTTTAAACAGCTACTGATGGTTGGGGGCATACCGAGGTATTATCAATTTGCAACATGTTTTAGGGATGAAGATACCCGCGCAGATAGACTTTATGGTGACTTTTATCAGCTTGATTTAGAAATGGCTTTTGTTGAAGATGGCGAAGAGGTCCGTCAGATGCTTGATCCTTTATGGACTGAGCTAGTTACTAAATTTGCTGGTAAAAAGCTAAAGTTTACGGAGTTTCCAAGAATTACGCATGAGGTGGCAATAAATAAGTATGGTTCAGATAAACCAGATCTGCGTTTTGGGATGGAACTAATTGATTTGAGTGAAGATTTATCTAAGACCGAATTTGGAGTGTTTGCAGGTGCGCTTAAAAATGGTGGAGTTGTTAAAGCTATTTGTGTTGATAACGGTGCTTCTTTAACACGTTCTGAGATTGATAAATTTACCGAAGTTGCTAAATTTGCCGGAGCCGGCGGTCTTGCTTACATCAACTTTAAGGACGGTGAAGTTCAATCGCCAATTGCTAAGTTCTTGAGTGCAGCTGAGCTGGAAGCAATCAAAAGTAAGTTGAATGTAAAAGATGGTGATGCAGTCTTCTTTGGAGCAGATAGCCTTGGGGTTGTAAATAAGGTTCTCGGAACTCTGCGTAATGAATTTGCAGAGCACTTTAAGCTTAAGGATTCTAACGAAGTTGCCGTACTGTGGGTGGTGGACTTCCCTTTTTATGAGTGGGATGACAAAGCAAATAAGTTAGACTTTGGACATAACCCTTTCAGTATGCCAAAGGGAGGGCTCGAGGCTCTAGATAGCGCCAATACAGATGAAGAAAAGCTAGCTATTGTGGCAGATCAATATGATTTGGTTATGAATGGCTATGAATGCTCATCTGGCGCAGTAAGAAACTATAGTCCAGAGGTTATGTACCGGGTATTTGATATTCTCGGGTATAGCTCAGAGTATGTAGATGCAAAATTTGGGGCGATGCTGAATGCATTTAAGTTTGGGGCTCCGCCACACGCCGGGGCTGCACCGGGACTAGATAGAATTTTTATGATCTTAATGGGTGAAGATAACATCCGAGAAATTGTGGCATTCCCGAAGAATGGATCTGGTATGGACTTGATGATGAATAGCCCAAGTGTGGTGGAGGATGCTCAGCTTAAAGAGCTTGGAATTAAGCTTGGGTAGTCTTGGGCAACTCTGTTCTCTACTTTATGGATGCTGTAGTTTTAATGTGTCTTTTGTGGATAAAAGTACTAAATAAGAGTGATGAAGTTAATACTAAACTAGCAATTACCATGAAAATTGCGGTACTGCCAGATTTTGGTGCAGCTGGGGTGATTATAGGATTTGGTGGAATGGAAAAGTCTTGTTTGAACTTTGCTACTCTGAAGTTAAGGTCATTTGTATCTTGTGCCGGAGTAATGAACAGCCCCCATAGAGTACCATATTTATCAAATTTTAGATCAAGAGGAAAATCTTCCCTATTGAACTCAACAATTAACTCCATATTTCCAGATGTGTCTAAACTGTTTAGATATGCTCTACCAAGTGAATCATTTTCTGTGTCTATTGTCATGGTCGA
>JAUPUA010000020.1 GCA_030917805.1 Patescibacteria group bacterium | reverse complement strand
AGATTCGGCAGAAACTGACGACGACGTACTTAAGCTTAGCGCAACTAGCGATAGCCCAAAAGCTAGACTTAGAATTAATGTTTTCTTTAAAGCTCTCATGGTTTTTACCCTCTCTTAAGGTTTAGTTCTTTTTAATATTAAACTTACTATAAAGAGACCCCACTCGATTCTCTTTCCTTTAACAAAAGGAAGTTTTGTAGTTTACATTCTGCAATAAATCTAAACTTAAGTGCAATTAAAATAGAGGCTTTGTGGTAAAACTAACTGCGTAGTTATAAAAATGCTTATGTTGGTGGCTGTGGTAGAATCTTATATCTATGAAACTTACAATAAACTTCGACAAGAACTCAAAGATCAAATATAAAGTAGTTGCTGAGTTAGATTCTAAGGATCTAAAAAAGCAAAAAGATGGCGCTATTAAGTCTCTTGGCAAAGGCGTTAAGGTCGCTGGCTTTAGAGAAGGAACAGCGCCCGCTAAACTTATAGAAGAAAGACTTGATGCTAATCAAGTTGCTAGTGAAACTGCCAGCAGGTGTGTTGACGCAGCATTTGTTGCGGCAATAAAAGAGTTTGAGTTAGATATTCTTGGGACCCCAAAGCTTGAGATAAAAGAAGTCGTTGATGGTGAAAAGATGGTAATTGAATTTATTGGGAATATTAAGCCAGAGATTGAACTTGCCGATTACGCTAAATGGCCAAAGCTTAAGTTTAGTGTAAAAGTTGATAAGAAGGAGATCGATCAGACCCTAGAACAGCTTAGGCAGAATATGGCCAAAGCAGAAGAGGTTGAGAGACCAGCTAAAGATGGTGATAGAGTTTGGTTTGATTTTGAAGGAACCGACGAGAAGGGCTTAGAGATTCCTGGGGCAAGCAGTAAAAACTACCCGCTTGTACTTGGGTCTAACAGCTTTATTCCAGGCTTTGAAGAAGAAGTTCGTGGCCTGAAGGTTGGCGATGAAAAAGAATTCTGGATAACTTTTCCTAAAGATTATCACTCAGTTAGTCTGCAAAATAAAAAAGTTAAGTTTAAGATAAAAGTTCATAAAATTGCTGAGCTTAAAAAGCCAGAACTTGATAATGACTTTGCAAAACAAATTGGTGGCTTTGAGACTTTAGATGAGCTTAAAGCAGATATAGAAGCTGGCATTACAGAAAGAGCCGAGAGATCAAAGAAAGAAGAAGCAAAAGATAAGCTTGCCGAAAAGCTTGGAGCTGAGAGTAAATTTGAGACTCCTGATATTTTGGTTGAAGAAAATATAGAATCTGGCTTGGTCAATGCCAAACAGCAGGCTGCTAGTTCTGGCAAAGAGTTTAAAGATTTTATTAAAGAAAGTGGCTATAAAGACGAGGCAGAGCTTATAGAAAAAGAAGCAAGACCTCAAGCCAAGAAACAAGTAAGAATAAGCTTAGCGTTAAGAGCTCTTGCGGAAAAAGAGAAATTAAGCATTACAAAAGAAGAGTTAGATCAATACACGTCGGTGCTTTTACAACAGTATGCTCACCCCGAAGCTCGAACCCAAATCACCAGCTTAAATGAACAAGCGAGGATTGAAGGTAGACTTCTTGCAGATAAAGTACTAAACTTTTTGCTAAGCAAAGTTAGTTAAAGAGGAGAATATAGATATGGGCGACCTAAGTCTAGGCAGATTTTCAAACGAAAGGACTTGGTCAAGAGGTGCCAGATCACTATCCACAGAGGGCACAACAACTCAAAGAGATCCCCAGTTTGACCCTTTTGCAGGCATTTCCGTGTACGCTAGACCTGTAATCGCTGGACTTGCATCGGTAGGTATGGGAGCAATGGCACTTAGTAGCAAGGACAATATAAATAGGCTAGTATTAGGGGCAGGCGCTGCTATCGCTGGCGCCATATCAATAAGGGTAATCTTAGATACTACAAACTAATAGATATAAGATAGCTGAGATATATGACCTACATTCCAAAAAGAGCAAGAGACTTAGGCATAAAAACTCCTAGCGGTAGATTTGATTCCAATACAATGGAGCTCGACAGGGCGATGGACGAGCACCTCGAATCAGAAGGACTTAACGACACTTGGCTTAATCCATTTAGTATCGCATTAAGAAGAGCCAGCATCGTAGTGCCCCGGCATATACGGCCAACAAGGTTATTGGCCGCTGCGGAAGTTATGGAAGCAATCGCAATTGCACCGAATAGTGGTAGATTCACAAGAACAGTCAGCAGCTTAGCTGGAGTAGGGTTGGCGGCAGTCGCTATTGATACTCTTGCCGTTGAAGAGAAGGAAAGAGAAGAAGACACACTATTAAAGCCTGGGGATCCCTACGGAGTAGACGAAATAGGAGCACAAGGATGTCTTAAGCCATCCGTTACACTTGCCGGTATGGCTTTATTCGGTGATGCTATAGGACTAGATCATAGAAGAAGAGCTCTTGCTTTTGCAGGGGCTACTATAAGCAGTGTCTTCTATATCTTTAGTTCTGCTGCGGAAGCTTTCGACCAAGGTGCGCAAGAGGCTGCTAGAATGAAAAGTGATTAATATAAGGAGATAATTAATATGGCAGAGTTTTCGGTTAACAATCGTGGTTTAGGCAGAGACATAGATCATGGAGATTATCGGTCTTTCGTTGATACTCAGGAATGTAGCTTAGCAGATGTTGTTATAGGCGTACCTCTTCTAATGGGTTCCTTTGCTGCGAATTGGGTTTCTGATAATAGAAATCTAGTGGTAGGTGCTATTGGAGTGATTGGTGGAGCTGCGGTCGCTGTAAAAGGTGGGCGTGTCGGTAAGGCCCTGACCCTCGCAGGAGCTGTTGGTACTGCATGTATAGTCGCAGAAAGAGATATGCGGCCTTCATGGTTCATCTAGCGTTGAATTACTTAAATTAAATGGCTATTGAGATAAGAGATCATCAAGAACTTGCAATAATGGTTCATGCCTATGGTAATTGGAAGAAGATTTGGACTAATGTCAGACTCTACCCACTAGAAGATGTAGTTAAGTTTGGAATGGCGCTGGATTTATTAAATGAGGCTTTGAAGGTTCGAGATTTAGGCACAACTTTTTCTGGTATACCAAGTGGAGATGCCATTGCAAGAGATGCGCTTTGGGGTTTCATATGTCAAAGTAAGGAACATGAGCGACTCAATGATGTGGCGACCGAAATACTTGTTAGGAGATATGTAGATGCAATTGATGAAGATTCTCAGATATTCTTTCCTGGCAAGCAGGATACCGACTCTGGCAATTAAGCTTAGCGAGTGCTAGAATAACAGATATCATAATTGTAAGATTCGAGATTTTATGTCATATCTAATTCCTACCGTAATTGAACCAACTCATCAAGGTGAGCGAGCTTTCGATATTTATTCTAGATTGCTTAGAGATAGAATAATTTTTGTATCAGAAATTGATCAAGATAGTGCAAACTTGATTGTTGCCCAGCTCTTATTTCTTCAATCAGAGGATAGCAAGAAGCCGATACAAATGTATATAAACTCCCCTGGAGGTTCGATAACCGCAGGGCTTGCCATAATTGATACTATGAACTTCGTTAAACCAGAGATTCATACGATTTGTATTGGTGTGGCTGCAAGTATGGGAGCTGTTATTCTTTCACAAGGCACTAAAGGTAAAAGATACGCACTACCTAACAGCGAGATTATGATACACCAAGCATCAAGTGGTGTTGAAGGTCAGGCAAGCAATATTGTTATAACTGCTGAACACATCATAAAGATGCAGTATAAGCTTTACAAAATGCTTGCAGAAAGTTCTGGTAAGAAGATTTCTCAAATCGAGAAAGATGCGGATAGAGATTTCTGGATGAGCTCTGACGCTGCACTCAAATATGGTCTAATTGACGAGATAATTACTTAGGTCTTTAGATTCTGGTTGCTATAAAACTCACTGGGTCGATAGATGCACCACCGGAATCTAGAATCACCTTATCGTCTATTGCTTCTCTGCAAAATACTTCCAGGTTAATAAGCTCAGCTATTCCGTGGGGTGGGCATAGCCTATCGAGCCCCCTAGCAAAGGTTATATAATTTCTACCCTCATTTAGATATTCATATAAGGTATCCAGCGCGAAGGCTGTTGATGGATATCTATCTGCAGAGGAAATCTTAGGTCTTTCACCTGGGACTAAAACTCGGAACACTCCGTCTCTAGTGGTTAAATACCTAGTGTGTCTTTCCATATATGTATATTATACAATTAATATAGGTATACTTCAATGTAGTACTCTCCCATTGTTGAGCTTCTTTGTTATAATCTAAGCTTAAGTTTTAAAGCTAGATAAATAAAAAATGCCTGTAAAAAAGATTGTTAAGAAAGCCAGTGGAAGAATTGATGTTGGCTGGGCTGCTGCCCTACTTGCAGGAAGTGCGTTATTTGGTAATCTACTTGGTTTACTTAGAGAAAGATTAATCTTAGCTAACTTTGGTTTTAGCATCCAGACTGATGCCTACAGGGCTGCTTTTGCCCTGCCCGATCTAATGTATTTTATGCTAATTGCCGGGACCCTGAGCGTTAGTTTTATACCAATTTTTAGTCATCGATATCATTCTGGAAATAAAAAAAGTGCATGGGAGGTCACAAGTAGCCTTCTAAACTTAATTGCCCTATTCTCAATCGTTGTTGGAGTATTTGTCTTAATCTTTGCCGGTCCAATCTTGAGAAATCTAATTGCCCCAGGCTTGGACCCCGATACACAGTTCTTAGCGGTAAGTATGATGCGTATATTTGCGATAAACCCAATTCTTTTTGGGATAAGTAGCGTGCTGACATCTGTTCAGCAAGCAAAAGGTAGATTTTTATTTTATGCAATTGCGCCAAGTGTTTATAGCCTTGGAATAATATTCGGTACCCTAGTGCTCTCACCAAGGCTTGGGATTATGGGAGTGGCTTACGGAGTTGTAATTGGAGCGATCTCACAACTTATTGTTGTGGCAGTTGGAATCCGTGGACAAGGCTTTGATTACTCTCCTAAAATCTTCTGGAAGAACTTAGGATTTAAAACAGTCCTAAGGACTGCACCAGCAAGAAGCCTAGACCAAGGAATAGACTACTTAACAAGCCTAATAGAACTTAACCGAGCATCAGTCTTAGCGGTAGGATCAATCGCAGCCTATGGAGCTGCAACGCAGTTATTTAATGTTCCGGTTGGTTTAGTTGGAATGGCGATATCTACCGCAGCGTTCCCTAAAATGAGTGAAAGACTTGGACAGGGTCGGCCAGACTTATTCAAGAAGGAGCTGCAACAAACAATTAGAGTTATGTTCTGGTTGGCTGTTCCTGCTGCACTACTAACCTTCTTTTGTAGAGGATATCTTTCTAGAATTCTAGCTAGCCGCGGAGAGCCTATTGTTGCAACCATCTTAGGAATTATGGCGATTCTAGTCATCTTCAAAGTTCTTTATCATATTTTGGCCAGAGCATTTTACGCTCAGCAAGATACTAAAACTCCTTTGAAAGTTTCTGCATCAATAATGGTCGTAAATATTGTCTTGATGTTTTGGCTATCTAACCCTAAAAGATACGGCTTAAGTGGTTTAGCGATGGCCTCTGCGATTACTGGTGCTACAGAGGTTGTTATCCTTTCAATCTTATTAAATAAGAAGCTGGAGAAAGGTTTATTCAACAAAGGCTTGTTTGAGCCGCTACCAAAGATTCTGGCTATTGGTGGAGCGACAGCTCTTGTTACTTATATTATGGTTAGTATACTTCCGGTTGCGGCGAATGACGCAGGATTCTTCCCGTTAATTCCTAAGTTCTTAACTATCTGTATTGTAAGCGGAGCGACATATGTGGGACTAAGCTACATAGCTAAGCTTAAAGAGATTAGACCATTTGTAGATAAGCTTATTAAAATGGCCAGGAAACCGGTTATAGTCCAATAATAGGCGCTGTTAATATTATAATGCTGATTGATCTGCTCTTGAGCTACAAGCTTGAGCTCCAGCCTGAATAACCCTACTATCGAAGGTAGATTGAGGGCAAGTAAGTGCACGTCTTAGGTCTTCACTAGAAGCAAGTACTTTTACGACAGCATCTTCAAGTTCTGGGTGAACAGCTCCATCGGTTACGGAAGCTCTGACCCGATTAAAAGCAGTGACTGTAGATTCGTCAACCCCTGCAATATCAAAGTTTAATTCTCTTGTCATAAGTATTTAATTCGTGGACTGTATATTATATCTTTTTACATTATATTCAGTCAATACTCATCGGGGAGGTGGTATAATTAAGCTTAATGGAGATTAGAAACTTTTGTATAATTGCGCATATTGATCACGGGAAGAGCACTCTTGCTGATAGGATGCTAGAGATAACCGGTACTGTTCAAAAGCGCGCGATGAAAGCACAACTTCTTGATAAGATGGATCTTGAGCGCGAAAAAGGCATAACTATTAAGCTTGCTCCTGTTCAGATGCAGTGGAAAGGCTCTGAGTTAAACTTAATTGACACTCCAGGGCATGTGGATTTTACCTACGAAGTTAGTAGGAGCCTTTTAGCCTGTGAAGGTGCTCTACTGGTTGTTGATGCGACTCAAGGGATCCAGGCACAAACTCTGGCTAACCTA
>JAUPUA010000079.1 GCA_030917805.1 Patescibacteria group bacterium | reverse complement strand
GGCAACCTGGACTTCTCTAATTGATGTATCTCTATTAATATCTTTTATGATTTCCTCTGGCATAGCAATAACTTCATCTTGGACAACAACTTCTCTAAATGAGTTTTGAATACCCACTGTTAGACCTTCTGAAATTGGCGTCTCATCTGGTACGATGAGGAAGTCGTTTTCTTGTAGGGTTAAGTTCTTTTCTTTAAGAAACTCACCGGCTGTTTTGGCTTGAGTTCTGACATCAGTTATTGCTCCGTACAGATTAAGTTTAATAGATTCAGCACGATCAACTTTAAGGGTTATGCCTGGCTGAAGATCATTGCTGGAAAGATCAGATGCTTTGAACATATATGTATCTTCAGGGTGAAGTGCAAGTCCAGCCTCCTCTGTAATAGCATCAGCTGTTTTATGTGAGGTTTCAATCTCCACTGTGGCGTTTTTATCCTCAATAGTTACTGGTACTGATCTGTAAATATTGATTTTGTAGCCATCGCTAATCTCTGTATCTAGGCTCGGCTCAACTTTATCTTTTTCTGAAAGAGTCACGCCTGCATCCTTAACGGCATCTGCTACAGTTATGGCACTGGTTGCGACATTTAGAGTCTTGCCATCAACGTAGACTTGGGCAGTTCCTGTATAACCTGATGCAAAGGCTTGTCTAGATAAAAATGGTATTGCTATAACGGCGAGCAAGAAAGCATAGTAGCTTGCTCTTAATGTTGGATTCTGTTTACTAACTTTTCTGTGATTATGGATGCTAAAAATGCTTGTCATAAATAACTTTTCGCACCACTGGCTGCCTTTTTCTAGTATATGTACTGACTTTATGAATATCATCTTCAAAGACTTCAAGAGTAGTGTGCTTAAGTTAATAACTCTTAAATATAACACTGATCTTGCAACTTTTAAAGTGATAAAAGCTATTCTAGAATAATTTTTAGAGGTAGTTTGTGGTGTCTAACTATGGTCGTGAAAGATCTTATTAGGATACCAACTTAACTTAGAACCTTTACCTAGGTGGTGTAGATACCCTCCTGATTCCTAGGGGTTTTATTTAAGCTTAATTTGGTCCACATAATATGTGGGCTAAATTGGGACCTATAACGATTTACTCTCTCACTTTTGCTCTAAGATCTTAAGTTAATAAGATTTTGAGACAGATTGTTATTTATACAGGAACATAAGCACGCTATGCAAATACCTTAAGCGAGATTGATGCATAAATTACACACTTTTTATAGATTTAATAGTAGTAAGGTATTGAATAACTTTAGGTAATTCCTTTTTATTCCAATCTATTCTACTTTTTGCAATCTCCTTTGCCTCTTGGGTAGATTTGGTGAGTTCTTCATTTTCTAGATCGTTAAAGAATCTGACTAAGTAGTTAAGGTCTTTTTGAGTATAAGCACTAGAGGCGAAGACTCTAACAGAGTAACTTAGATGGGTTGGGCTGAGGATTTCTGCAAGCCACTGCCAGCCATCTTCTTTAATAAGCCATTTTAAAAGCTGATCTTTAGAGCATTTGGAAGAACTGAGAATTAGAGATATCCAACTTAGAATATCCTGGGAGCGCATTAGTTCTTCATCCTTAATTAACGCTATGTTGCTGAGTGCAAATTCTTCTTTTTCGAAACTAGTCAAAGCGTACATTAAATCCTCTCTAAGACCGACATCCTCGTGGCAATCACTATATATACCCAATATGTGTGCATAATCTTTCTTTAAACCCTGTTTTGCAACAGAATAAAGAGATAAAAGCCGCTGCTCAGAAGGAATCTTGGTTAAATTATCAGAATTGATATAATACATATCTGATAAATGCTTGCTTACACTAGGCTCTTTAGCCATAACTGCCAGTGAAAGAATCTCAAAACGTGCAGCTGTAGTATTTGGCTCCTCCTTAGAGACAGAATCCATATTTAACTTTTTAAGTGCAGGTTGAATAAGCTGCCTTGTGAAGCTTTCTAGCAGGCGTTCTTGATCGGTTTGTTTCAATTGTTGGTGGATATAAGCCAGATATGAGCCAGTAAGACTCCAAAAGTTAGCATTGGTGCTATTTTTACAGCTTGATATTATATCTAGTATACTCGAGGAGCCAGATTTAAATTGCCCGAGCTTATCTAAGGCCATAAAATCGCTCAAGATGTTTAATATATCTAAGTTACCTAATTCATCATTTTGTATTGCTCGGCTAATTTGAGCTAGGAACTCAGTTGAATATTGTGTTATATAAAATCCCTTACCTCTACCGTTGAGCTTAATTGGTAATGGTGTCCCTTTGGGGAGTTGTATTTTATGGTGCTGTTTTTTGAGGATAAATGGCTTCAGGGCTTCAGATCTTACTAGCCTTTGAGGAGTTACAAAATCTATTGGAATTTGCCAAGTCTGATCATTAGAGGCACCTAGACTTCTTCTTATGTTATTCTCGTAGAAGCCTCTTTGAAGCCTTTTTAAGTTTGGTTTATGCGAAAGCTTAGCTGTTATGTCAGCTTCAATCTGTTTTTTTGTTGCCTTCTCAGAGAGAAATCGAGATTGTGATATTTCTATAATGTCATCTCTTTTACCTAAACTAATTGAGAGAATTGGAAGACCTGGTTCATGGAGCCAGCTCCCGATAAGCTGCTGAATATTAGATTTTGAAAAACTCTGCCAAGAACCTACTAAGTCCTCAGAGGTTGCTGAGCCAAATTTGAACTCTGTAAAGTAGGCCGTTAAACCTTTTCTAAATGCTTCTTCACCAATGGTTGAGTAAATCATACGAATTAGACTTCCTGATTTTTGGTAGGCAATTTCATCAAATACTTCTACGGCATGATGAGGACTAGTAACCTTCTTAATTATTGGTCTTGAAGAAGGTAGTGAATCTAATCTAATTGCTGTATTCTTTTCTGTAATTAGATAATCTTCAAAAATATTCCACTCAGGGTTCAATTTACCTACAATGAAGTATTCCATAAAGTTAGCGAAACCTTCATTAAGCCAAAGCTCGTCCCACCACTTCATCGTAACTAGATTACCGAACCACTGATGTGCAATCTCATGAGCAATTGTTAATGCGACGGCTTGTTTATCGGCTAACGTAGACAGTCCTTCATCGAAAAGTAGGAGATCCTCTCTAAAAGTTATTAAACCCCAGTTCTCCATCCCACCACTGTCAAAATCCGGTACAGCAACGAGGTCACATTTTTGAAGGGGATATTTTATCTGGAAGTACTCTTCTAGCAGATCAAAAATCTTAAGCGAATATTCTAACGCAAAACTAGTTTGTTTAATTTTGTTTGGCGTAGAATAAATACTAATTGGGATATTTGATGATGTTTTGGCGGTAACACTTTCAAGGTTACCTATTACTAGAGCAAGCAGATACGTGCTCATTTTAGGAGTCGGTTCAAAAGTTAGTGTTTTTGTATTATCTTCAGTACACTCTTGCTCCTTTTCTATAGTTGTATTAAAAAGGAAAGCGTACTTAGTACTGAGATACTTAGAGACGGAAAGACTAAGATTAAAGGTTGCTTTAGCCTCCGGTTCATCAATACAAGGTAAGAGAGATCTCGCATAGTGCGGCTGAAACTGGGTGGCTAGAACTTCACCAAGTTGATCCTCTTGATTGTGCCAAGTACTAATATAGACACCGTTGGTGGTTTTCTCGAGTGCTTTAGCTTTATAACTTAACCTGATTAGGTATTCTCCAGATTCAATCTTTTGACTGGTGTGTAGGCGCAGCTCCTCAAGTTTGTTATGATTGACTATCCTAGTAACTTCAATCTCTTCTTGTTTAGATTCTTTAGAAAGCCTGTAGAGCTTAGCAGAACTTACCCTAAGACCAGATTGATGTAGGGTTATTCTGTAGGACGGCTTAGATCTTCTGACACCTTTAACCTCTAGCTCACCACTCAAATCTCTAAGATCATCCGAGACATTCAGATGCAGGTTATAATGTTCAGGCCTAAACTGTTGGCATATTCTATTTAGGCGGGCCATTTGATTTGGTTTATACTGCTACTGGGCTAGCTTTTGATCTAGAATCTGCCTTATTTTACTTTTTCCATCTGATACGCTACCAGTTTCTATAATTTCACCACCAATAATAAAGGTTGGCGTACCTGTTGCACCGACTTGATTTGCACTAGCTAAGTCACTATTTACTCTATCTGCGATTGCTTCAGACTTGTAGTCTTCTTTAAATTTAGCCATATCAAGTCCGAGCTCTTCAGCGTACCCTTCAAATTTACCTTGTGCACTTTTGTTATCGCCCTTCCATTCAGCCCAGCGTGCGTAAAGTAAATCATGCATTTCCCAGAATCTACCTTGCTGTGCGGCAGATTCTGCAGCTCTAGCTGCGGCAAAGGCATTTATATGCTTATCTGTAAGTGGAAAATTTCGAAAAACGAATGCCACTTTATCTTTGTATTCTTCACGAATTTTAGTTAGTTCTGGTTCCCAGGCATTACAGGCTGGGCATTCATAGTCACCATAGGTTATGAGTGCTACTTCTGATTCTGTTTTTCCTCTTATATGGTCGTCTGTCTGGACTATCTTTGGGTTTTCGATCTTTCTTGAGGTTTTTGTATTGTTCTTACTTTGCATAATAGCAAAGCCAAGTACGCCAACAACTAATACTGTAAATACTATCCAAAACTTTTTATTCATACTATAAGTTTAACATAGAAAATAGACCGGAATAGAACGTGGAATTTCTCGACAGGAATCAAGAGTTTTACTCTGTAGCTTCTATTGAGGATGTTTCCGGTTTGGTTGGAGTTAATGGAATATCTGCTTCAGGCATTTCTGGCTTAATAACATCAATTTCATAGCCTGTTAGTTCCCCGGCTAGACGAACATTTGCTCCTCCGCGACCTATTGCGATTCTAACTTGTTCTTCGTTTACCCAAACTTGAGCTGTTTTGTTGTCTTCATCAATCTCTACCTTATCAATTTGAGCTGGAGACATTGCACGAATAATGTATTCTCTTGGATCATCAGACCATTCAACAATGTCTAGTCTTTCTGTCTCCCCAATTTCAGCGTTAACAGCTTTTACGCGGACTCCGTGACCACCAATTAGGGTTCCTGCGGCATCTACTCCTGGGATATCTGTGAATACCGATACCTTAGTTC
>JAUPUA010000055.1 GCA_030917805.1 Patescibacteria group bacterium | reverse complement strand
GTAACGGCTATTATAGGTCAACCAGATGTAGCACTTGAAGATATTGAGCATCAATTTATAACTGGATTTGACCCTAAAGGTTTAAATCGAGCTCAGCGTAGGGCTGCCAGAAGAAAATAGCAGAACCATAGACGGATTTATGCTTGGTAACATAGATCATAAAGATTACCACCAATCTTAGAGTTCAGAAGTCGAGAGAACACAATATTTTTAAAGATATTGTGTTCTCGCTTGTCTACTTAACGCAGGACCATCCGTTTAATGTCGTATATCCTTCTTACATTATCAATCAGGTTAAGTAGATAATATTCGGTAGTATTATATGTGCAAATAGGCTATTTGACTCTTATGGCTGATCTGAAAGACTTAATTTCATAAAAAGCTTAT
Source organism: Patescibacteria group bacterium (assembly GCA_030917805.1). Taxonomy (GTDB): domain Bacteria; phylum Patescibacteriota; class Saccharimonadia; order Saccharimonadales; family HK-STAS-PATE-42; genus HK-STAS-PATE-42. Next base: position 6,023 of record JAUPUA010000055.1, on the reverse strand, counting down.
GATTAAAAAATGTATTCACTAGAATGTCAACATACCGCAGAGCGCATCGATTACAAAAAAGCTTATGATTAAAAAATGTATTCACTAAAATGTAAAATACGACCCTGGCACAATATGGTCATATCTTTTTGAGCATCGCTTTCTATCACTTTAAAATTGAAAGTTAGCCACACTTTTGTTTGCGTTCATAACTTAAAATGACAGAAGGATAGTACTGCTTAGCTAACGCAAGGATCCATACGAAATTAAAATAGCAGATCATGCAGTAAGAAATAAAAGTACCAAAGGTTAATTCAAAGAGAGCAAGGTCTATTTATAGCCCTGCACGAGCTGCATACGGTTGCCAGAGCAATAGCTGCTCAGCTGAGAGCACCTGAGCTTCGCTAACGGCATCCTTTATGTCTATGTAGGAGAACGTGACCTTCTGGCCAACGCTGAGCCTAGGGAAGCCTGCTGCAGTAATTATGGTTGTCTCAGCAGCAATTCTTTGGCTAGATGTTAGTTTAAGGTTGATACCTACCGAGTGCTCGCTAATAGCTCTACGGGCTAGTATGCTGTATGAATCACCTCTATCAGCGGTGTAGCTATAATCCGTAGAAGTGGCGTCTTGTTTGGAATTATCAGCGACAGTATCTTTGTTATCAGCCTCCTTTGGGGTTTCTGTAGTACCTGAGGGTTTACCGATTAATGCTGCAATATCAGATTCCTGGATAGTTACAACCTGCCCAATCTCAAGAAGTGGTGAACCGGCGTTAGATGCCAGAGCTGCGGCGAACCTAGCCTGCTGAGCTTTGGACGTACTCAGCTGGTTTGTCGCGATGTACTGACCAACGGCTTTCCGGGCTAGTGCAGTATATGAATCACCAGCTACGGCAGTAAAACTATAACTATCTTGACCAGGTCCTGTCTTATCAGCAACTTCCTTTTCTGGTGAAACTTCTGCGCTCTTCTCTTCAGTCTCGGCCGATGACTGGTTCTGAGAATTGGGCACATTTTTAACGGTGTCTGTTTGAGACTGAGAATTGTTAATAAGTATAGATGTGATTACAGCAACTAAAATGAGCCCACAAATAACGGCTATAATTCTTTGAATCTTCTGCGATCTCTGCACTCCTCAGTTCGTCTCATTCTCCCACACCATTAAGTTATAATATTGGTGATTATAGCAACGCCGGTAGTCTGTTGGAAGGATTATAGAGTAGTAAGATTTACCTCTATTTACAGTTTGTTAAATATATGCTACAATTAAACATAAGATACCAATAATTGTAAAGAGAGAAGGAGACATCATGGAAGAGGTTAATCTTTATGATCTGCTAAAATACTACGTAAAAAACTGGCTGGTTCTACTGAGCGCGATTTTTATTGGAGCAATAATCGGCTTAGTTTATACCAACTTTATTCAAACTCCTCTGTATAAAAGTGAGGCAACGATCTTAGTTGTTGGTGCTCGAACAACTCAAGATTCGACCATTAACAATAACTATACAGAGCTTTTTAAGTCTCGCCGTGTACTGGATCCCGTCATAACAGATAAGGGCTATAGTGGTGGCTACAACCAACTTTTAAGCAATACAACTGCAACTAACAATAAAGATACTGATGTTATCTTGGTAAGTATGTCTACTACTAGCGCCCAAAAAAGCCAAGATCTTTTAGCAGGATCACTCGATTCATTTAAAAATGAAGCAAACTCTCTTTACGGCTCGAATAATATTAAGATAGTAGACTCTGCAAGCTTTCCAACTTCTTCCTATAATGTTAGCGCTCCACTACAACTTGGGCTTTCTATAGTTGCATGTTTATTGCTCGCGGTCATAACCTTATTCTTTATCTATGACTATTACTTATCTCAAGTGAAACGAGCCGGTAAGGCTAAGACAGTCAGAAAACCAGCTGCTAAAAATAAAAATGGTAAAGTAACAACAAAGAAATCTGTAGCATCGCGTGCGGCACGCATTGAATCACTTAGAAACATCTTTTTCAAGAAGCCAGCACTTGCTCTTAAGACTACGTCTAGAACACAATCTAAAAAAACTAAGTAAGGCACCAAGAAGAGGGGCCACCAACTATGTACAACAAGTATATAAAACGATTACTCGATCTTGTGGCCGCTCTTACTCTACTTACCTTAGCTATACCATTATTACTAGTAATCGCTATTGCAGTAAAACTCTCTAGCCCAGGGCCAGTCATATTTACCCAGGAACGTAGCGGTATAAATGGTACTAAATTTAAAATGTTTAAGCTACGTACTATGGATAAAAACAACAGTGTGAGCGATGCTTCGGGCGAAGATCAAATTACTGGTATTGGTAGGTTTTTAAGAGCCTTCTCTCTTGATGAAATACCACAACTAGTAAATGTGGTGCGTGGAGACATGTCTTTTATTGGTCCTCGCCCATGGATCACAGACTATTATGATCACATGGATAGCACCCAGCGTCATCGTTATGATGTGCGTCCTGGAATCACGGGAATTGCCCAGGTTTACGGCCGTAACAACCTATCAATTCATGATAAAATTAAGTACGATTTAAGGTATGTTAGCCATATTGGTCTACGAGAAGATTTAAAGGTAATATTCTTAACAATTCAAGCCGTAGTTTCAAGAGATGGGCAAGAGATGGGCAAGGGAGGTATTCATAAAGAACTAGACATTCTCAGGAGCCAACTTAACAACTCAGAAGATCTTCAGGATGATTCTGGTAACAATATATTAGAGACTGCAATATGAATAATAAGCAACCACTTGTGAGTATCATCGTTCCGGTATACAACGCCGAACGATTTATCGAGGAAACTATTCAAACCGTTCTCGACCAAACCTATGCCAATTGGGAGTTGATTTTAGTCGACGATAAATCAACCGACGGCAGTATTAAGCTAATTACTCCATACCTCAAAAAAGATAAACGCATTAAACTTATTAAGAGCAAGACTAACCTTCGCGCAGCACAAACACGAAATAAGGGAATTGATGCTGCCAAGGGTAGGTTTATTGCATTTCTTGATGCAGATGACCTTTGGGCATCCTCTAAGTTAAAGAAGCAAGTTGCCTTTATGCTTGAAAAAGACTGCGCATTTAGTTTTACGGGCTACGAGTTTGCAGATAGCACCGGTAAGCCGAACGGGAAAAGAGTTTACGTTCCGTGCAATATAACCTACAGACAAGCTTTAAAGAACACAACTATCTCTACTATTACCGTGATGTTAGATACAGAAAAGCTTAGTAAGGATGAAATTTATATGCCAAGCATTAAGAGTGAAGATACCGCGACTTGGTGGAAAATACTAAGAAATATTGACTGTGCTTTTGGGCTCAATGAGACACTTAGTATCTACCGAAGGAATAAATTAACACTTTCATCAAATAAGCTAAAAGCCGTTAAGCAAACTTGGGATCTATACAGAGTATCGGAATCAATTGGTCCTATTAGATCATGTTACTATTTCTCTCACTACATCTATAAAGCTACTATGAGGCGCATATAATGATAATCCAGGTTCTTATTTCCACGATGAATCAGCAAGACATCAAGAAACTCATAAAAGAGATGAATACTAAGTCGGCTGTTGTTGTTAATCAGGTCACTGAAAATATTATAGTGCCTAAGGATATTAGGACCAGCCTAATTACGGCAATATCTATAAAAGAGCGTGGGCTCAGTAAAAGTAGAAATCGAGCAATTAAAGCTGCTACTGCCGAGGTATGTCTTATCGCGGATGATGACATGTATTACGTAGATAGCTATGAGAATATAGTCACTGAAGCCTATGTTAGGTATCCGGATGCTGACATCATAACATTCTATGTCGATCATGAAGACCCGAACCATGCAACAAAAAGACAAAAAGAGGGTAGGCTTAGTCTGCTGCAGACCATGAAGACAAGTTCTTGCCAGATAAGTTTTAGACGAAGCAGTATCCTTAGCAAAGATCTGACGATGGATGAAACATTCGGCACTGGCACAGACAAGTATATGGGGGAAGAGAGCATATTCTTATTTGACTGTCATAAAAAAGGCCTAAAGGTTTATCACGTTCACGATAGGATCGCAGTTTTAAAAAAAGAAAATGAATCAACTTGGTTTGAAGGTTACAATAAGAAATACTTTATCGTAAAAGGTGCTGTATTTTACAGGATGTCTAAACTATTATGCCCTTTTCTTATAATCCAATTTTCAATACGAAAGAAACATCTATTCAATGATGTATCTTTACTAAAGTCAATCAGACTTATGGCTTCAGGTGCATACAATGAGGCACAATTATGAATAAAGAATTAGTGATAAAAAAAGGAAAACCTAAGCTGTCTGATAAGCTTAACTCATCTATCAAGACTAATACAAACGAGTTTCTGTTTGTCGCATATGTCTTTACCTTCCCACTTATGGGGTTACTTATCCCGTTCTTTAAGCAATATTCTATATTCCTGCTTACATTTCCAGCACTCTTGATTCTATTAGTTTCGTTCTGGAGTAATGCAAAGCACAAGATGCTAAAGCCTGACAAGTTTTATTTAGTAGCCATATCTCTTGTATCCCTCGTATTACTGATCGATATGGTCGCCCGCCGTAATGCTTACACGTTCAGGTATGCCTACCAGTTTATTATTTTTGGGATTATGCCAATGTATCTTCTATCAAAAGTTAGGGACTTGAAACAAGTTCTTAAGTATCTCGCATTTTTTTCTGTTCCGGTTATTGTTCTATATTCACCGGACCCATTTATTAAATACTTTGTTACAGGTGATTATTTGAAATTTGGCTATTTTGCAATGCTGCCTGCGTATCTTGGAGTGCATATAGGACGAAAGTATCTTGGGTTTAAGTGGCTTTTGCCGTTTGAGTTAGTGGCTTTATTCCAGATAGTTTTCTTTTCAAATAGAGGTGCTCTCGTGACTGCAATGGTATTCATATTACTATCAAAGATCTTCATTGATAAAAGATCACTTCGTAAGCTCTTGCTTATAATAACAATGTGCATAACTGCCGTAGTATTCACTTTTTACTTAAAACCAATCTTAGAAACCTCTATAGAATACCTACAAGAGAATAATCTGGAAAGCTACTCCCTAAACTCTTTATACCAGTCAGTTGAGGAGGGCGGCGATCCATATTCTGGTAGGCAGGAAATATGGAGCAATGCCGAGAGTGACGTTATTGTGTCACCTATAGTAGGCCACGGTACGGGATACTTTATATCTCGATACGGAGTTTACACACACAACATCTACCTCGAGTTGTTAAGCAGTTGGGGCATAATAGGTCTCAGTGGATTTATACTATTTAGCGTTGCCTATATATATTCAATGTCTAAATCTAAAGGAACGATAAGATTATTCATGCTTCTGATGGCTGTTATTGGTCTAATACCCTTACTATTCAGTTTAGAAATATTCTCATGGCTATACTTTTGGTTATTCTTTTACAGTATTAGTCTAAATCGACTTAGTGCCTATGAACAATAAAGCTGATAAACCACTGGTGAGTATCATAATCCCTACGTATAAAGGGAGTACCACGCTTGCAAGGGCAATTATGTCTTGCCTGGGCCAATCATACATGCCAACTGAAATTATAATCGTAGACGACAATGACCCAAAATCAACTGAGAGATATAAAACCGAATCTATTGTTAAGAATTATGAAAACCTAGGTAACGTTATATATATAAAACACTCAAAGAACAGGAATGGTTCTGCGGCACGTAATACTGGCTTTTAAAAATCCAAAGGTAGCTATATTTCTCTTCTAGATGATGACGACTATTATGACGATAATAAAGTTCTAGTACTGGTAGTTTATTTAGAAAAGAACCCACACTACATGGCAGCGACTTCTACGACATATAAAAATGGCAGAAAAGTTAAACTAGAGAAAAAAGAAGACTACACCTTGGACATATTGCGAGCCGAGGGATCGCCACCAACACCTAGTTTAATGATCCGCCGAGAAGCCTACCAAAAACTTAACGGCTTTGATGAGTCGTATACTCGTCATCAAGATTATGAATTTCTC
>JAUPUA010000029.1 GCA_030917805.1 Patescibacteria group bacterium | reverse complement strand
TTCCTCTCCGCTACTTCTTTAACTACTGCCCGTTGTTCCTCGTTTAATACTCTAGTCTCCCTCAGGCCATCTGATTGATTCTGTGCAAAAACGAATCTGTCATTTCTACCACGTACCACTGTACGGCCGTCATCCGCTCTAGCCACTCCATCTTTCGCATTCAATCTAAAATTAAGCTCATTGATTGGTAATGTACCAGCCAAAACTTCTTGGAGAAAGCTATTGTAATCTGGATCCGCCGGAGGAGTATCGGGTACTGTAATTACCGGAGGGGTGTTAGACATTCCTATCCCTATTCATTAAATTAACAACTATACTTATATGGTTATTATAAACATTAGCTTAACAAATTGATATCTTCTAGCTACCTGTAAGTCCTACATAGTTTCAAATGCTTTCGTCCTATACACACTACCAGCTTAGAGTACATAGTCCACCTCAGTAGCTAGATTAGCTTTTACCTTGCCCATACACGCCTGAACATTATTCCAGCCCTCAGCTATAGCTGTTATAATATCTTCTAGTGGACGGGTTTCAAGTAAGCAAACCCAATCTCCACCAGATTTACTATCTATACATAGACAGTTGCAATAAACCACCGTATAATTGGTAAACTTAAGGCTAGAATCAAGTTAATTAATATAGAACAAAATGGAACAAAACAAAACAAGCGATAGGGTAAATAACCCAGTAGAGCAACTGGCTAAGAAGGGGAATAAAAGCGCTAACTCAACTACATGGGTGATTCTGATTAGCTCTGTTGTACTTCTTTTAGTGGTGCTGTCCGTGCTTACTTACATCTTTATAAACAGAGAAAAAGATCTAAACAAGAAAATAGAAGATTTGCAGTCTCAGGCACAAAGAGTCAACTCAGAACAAGATAGCCCGTTATCATCCGGTTCAGCTAATGATGAGTATAAAGACTGGAAAGAATACAAGAGCTCTGAGCTTGGCATCTCGTTCAAGCACCCTAAAGAATGGACCGTTAAACCTATCTCTTATGATGGTCAAATACAGTCGATTGAGGTATCTTCTAGCGACGTCCAGACTCAAGAAATAGAGATTGGCGGGACGGATGTGATAAGAGGGTCGGTCGTTAATATCTATAAACCAGAATCAGGTGACATCAATAGTTTTAGTGGCCTTCAAGAAACCCTGAGAGAGAATGGAACAATATCTCCCAAATCAGTAACCATAGGTGAATACTCTGGGATAGAGTATTCATATGCATATGAAGGTCCGGAGCAAACCTACATAAGAATTGGTCTTGCAAACTCCCAGTTCCTAGAATCTAGCTTCATGTCGGAAGGTAACGAATCAACGCACCCTAGCTTCACGATCTATAAAAAGCTTCTGGCCAGCTTGTTGCAGTAAGTATTCACTATACAAACCAACCTTAACTAGTTTAAGCTTAGTATAAAAGCATTATGTCTAAAGCCATTCAAACTAGTTTAATTATCCCCGCCTATAATGAAGAATCAGTTATTCATGAGACTCTTACCAAACTCTCAGATTACTATAAAAAGAATAAAGAAATCTTAGGCTCCACAGAACTTGTTGTGGTCTCTGCGGGAACAGACAAGACTGGATCAATTGCCAAAACTTTTAAAAACAATTTCACAAAACTAAAAGTAGTAGAGCCATCCAAAAAAGGAGGCAAGGGTAGAGACGTGCGGCTTGGCTTCAAGGCCGCAGAAGGCGAAGTCCAGATATTTATGGATGCTGATCTTTCAACTCCATTACATCATATAAACGAAACAGTGCGCATGCTCCGCAACGGATCTGATGTAGTAATCGGAGTTCGCAAGCTCAGCAAGATTCATCCAGGCAAACTCCGAACCTTATTCTCATTAGGTTCAAACTTTATAACTAGGCTCCTACTTTTTCCAAGAATAAGAGATACTCAATGTGGATATAAGGGCTTCACAAAGTCAGCCGCCAAAAAAGCTTTTATCAGGCACCGCCTTAATGGGTGGGGGTTCGACATTGAGCTATTACAGCTTGCTAAAGAAAATCACTTAAAAGTATCCCAGCAAAAGATTCCAGATTGGATAGAGGGAAGGGAAGGTGAGGGTGGTCTACGTGGAGACGGACTGCTTGGGGCAGGGTTTAAAACCCTAGCAGATTTAATACTAGTACGGGTAGAATCTTGGGGCCGTTTTGGTGCACGCCACTACAAATTATTCATTACCATATCGATGCTCGCCTCGTTCTCGATCGCTATGTTCATAGGACTAAAGCAAAGCGTCTGGTTTGATGAGGGCTATTCAATCCTGCTCGCAAAATCATCAGTATCAGATTTGCTGCATTTTACATCTGTTGATGCCCATCCGCCGCTATACTATTTAATTCTAAAAGGTTGGGCCTCAATCTTCGGTTACTCAGAGTTTGCCCTTCGCTCACTCAACGCACTCTTTGGAGCCCTGGCTTTGGGTACAATGTCACTTCTAATTAAAAAGATGTTTTCAAAGCCTGCTGCAATAGTGTCTCTACCATTCATATTCCTTGCACCATTCCTGATGCGTTATAACTTCGAGATTAGAATGTACTCTCTAGTTAGCCTTCTGGTAGTCTTGGCAACCTACATTATGCTAAAAGCCAAAGAATCCAATAAGACTCTCCACTGGCTAGCCTATGGCCTCATTGTTGCCATCGGAATGTATACCTTATATATGAGCGCCCTAGTATGGATGGCGCATGGTCTTTATCTTGCCTATTACTCAATCATGAACAAACAGCCACTCTTTAAGAGATCGGAAGAGCACA
>JAUPUA010000077.1 GCA_030917805.1 Patescibacteria group bacterium | reverse complement strand
AGTTGCGTCGCTAGCGTCAATAATGTACCAATTACGAGTAACATCCTCTTTACGCTGGGCAAAGGTCTTGATAGATCTTTTTTGCTTTTTTTGTACTTGAGCTGACATATGTTTTTACTTAGTGCTCACTTTCTTGGCTGTAGCTTTTTTAGGAGCTACTTTTTTTACTGGAGCTTTAACTGAAGGCTTCTTAGCTGGTACTTCTTTAGCCTTCTTAACAACCTTTAATGGTGCAGATGTTTGTTTGATCTCGTCAACAAAACTGATTCTGGCCATTTCGGCATTATCACCTCTTCGGTTACCCTCTTTTGAGATCCGTAAGTAGCCACTTGTTCTTCCAGATACTGAAGGAACAATAACATCTACCAGATAGTGTCCGGCCTCTACATTATTATCCATTCTTGCAATAGCTAAGCGCCTAGAAGAAAGCGTACCTTTTTTGGCGAGAGTAACTAATTTTTCTACATGAGGTCGGAGTTCTTTTGCCTTACCCAAAGTTGTTCGAATTGAGTGGTTAAGTATAAGCTGAGTAGAAAGACCAGCAAGAAGAGCCTCTCGCTCATCACGCTTTCTGCCGAATTTTCTACCTTTAAATGTGTTTGCCATTTTGCTTATTTTTAACTATATATTCTGTAATGCTTAGATGGTTCTAGAATCCTAAAGTACTTAGAACTTCTTTTACTTCATCTAGGGCACCCTTTCCAAATCCACTAAGAGCTAGCAAGTCACTATCACTATATTGTAACAGGTCAGCTACGGTTTGTACACCGGCATCTTGGAGGGCTTTCATTGTTCTAGCCTTCATGTCGATATCTTCAATACTTTTAGTTAGGTACTCATTTTCTTCATCTTTTGACGGAGAAAGTGTGTCATCCTTGATCTGCTCACTAAGATCGAAGGAGTCTGCGGCCTTACCGGCAAGGATCTGGTACTGCTGCATTAAAGTCCCACAGGCAGTCTCAAACGCGCTCTCTGGAGTTACGGAACCATCAGTATCGATAACGATGCTGAGCTCATCTAGCTGAGTATTTTGTCCCTCACGAGTATCTTTTACCTGGTAACGTACTCTCGTGACTGGGCTAAACACCGTATCAAGTGGAATCATGTTGGCTGATAAGTTTTGTTGCTGAGCTGCACGTAAGTAATCTACACCTTTTTCAACTTGGATCTGCATATTGATTGAAGACTTAGAATCTGTAAGTTTACATATAACTACTTCTGGGTTTGCTAATTCTACTCCAGCTTGCTTAGAAATGTCGGCTCCAGTAACTTCACCTTTACCTTTTTTAGATATTTGTAGAACTACTGGCTCTTCACTATCAGATGAGAACCGAAGTTGCTTGATTGCAAGAGTTATATCAACTACGTCTTCAAGTATTCCATCAACTGTACTGAATTCGTTACTTACGCCTTCGATGCTAAAGCCAGTTGCGCCAGCACCTGGAGTAGAAGAAAGGAGTACTCTTCTGATACTATTACCGAGAGTCCGGCCATAGCCACTCTGTAAAGGAGCAACTGTTACTGTTGAAGATTTAGAACCTTCTGATTTTACGCTTTTTACTGTTGGGATGATTAATTTGCTCATATACTCTTTGGCTTGCTCCTTATTTTTCTATTATCAATTTTGAATTTAACTACTCTAGGCTCTAGCGGGAGTAAAACTCCACTACAGCTTGCTCGTTAAACTCTTCTGTTATATCTTCTCTTAACGGAACTGATACAACAGTAACCTTTAAGCTCTTTTTATCTACTTTAAGCCACTTTGGCGGTGAGCCTGCAGTAGGCTCGGCCAAAAGAGACTTAAAGTAAACATTTGATTTTGCTTTATCTGAAACTTCGAATTCGTCACCGTCTTTGAGTCGTGCTGAAGGGATATTCATCTTTTTGCCATTTAGCTTAAAGTGTCCGTGTGTTACTAATTGACGGGCTCCTCTTCTTGAACTAGATAGACCTGCACGGTAAATAACGTTATCGGCACGAAGTTCTAATAGCTTTAGGATTGTCTCACCGGTCTGGCCCTTTGATTTAAGAGATTCTTTTACGATTCTTCTAAACTGCTTTTCTAAGACCCCATAGGTACGGCGGATCTTTTGCTTTTCTCGGAGCTGTTCACCATATTCACTTAGCCGTGAGCGTCGGTTACGGCCGTGTTGACCTGGAACATAGCCCTTTTTAACCAATAGTTTGTGTGCCTTAGGATGCAAAGCAACACCTTCGCGTCTACTTTGTTTTCCAATTGGGGTTGTGTCTCTTGCCATATTTTATTTTAAACTAGATAATTTACTTTCTAGGAGCCTTTCTTGGTCTACATCCACCAAAACGAATTGATGTTGTATCGGTAATTGAGACTATGTCTACGCCTGCACCCATAGTTGCACGTAAAGATGCATCGCGACCTTGGCCGACTCCGTTAACTTTGGCAACTACAGATCTAAGCCCAAAAGTCTGAGATGCTGCGCTTAGAGCTTTTTCTGCTGCAACTTGAGCGGCATATGCAGTATTCTTACGTGCTCCTCGAAACCCGCAAGATCCGGCGCTAGCAGCTGAAAGAACATTACCGTTTTCGTCTGTAACAGTAACAATGGTGTTATTGTAAGTTGCCTTTACGCAAAGTATACCTTTAGTAACCGTCCTCTTACTCTTCTTCTTTTTTACTGCAGGTGCTGTGGTTGTTGTTGCCATATTAATATTTCAGATTTTATTTCTTTTGCGTTCCACCTACGGCGAGCTTCTTACCCCTACGAGTACGGGCGTTGGTTCTAGTTCTTTGACCCTTTGATGGTAAGCCCATTTTGTGACGCTGACCACGGTATGCACCGATGTCTTTTAACCTCTTAATGTTTGCTGCAACCATTCTTTTGAGCTCTCCCTCGGTTACAAGATTAGTGCTGATTGCCTCACGAATCTTATTCATTGAAGCCTCATCAAGATCTTTTACCCGCGCTTCTGGGTCTATTCCGGTAGCAGCAAGAATCTTTTTAGAACTAGTTAGACCAATTCCGTGTACATAAGTTAGGCTATATAAAACCTTTTTGTTATCTGGGATTGCTACGCCTTCTACTCTTGCCATATTTTATTACTAAGAAATTAGTCTTTTAACCCTGTCTTTGCTTATGCTTCTTTTTACCCGCACAAATTACGGCAACCTTACCTTTACGCCTGATAATTTGACAGTTGTTGCAAATCTTCTTGACTCCGGTTCTAACTTTCATAATCTAACTTTTTGGTGAACTTATAACTAACTTGGTGTAAATGCTTAGGGATGAATTAAAGAATTAGTTCTTCCTATACACTATTCGACCCTTTGTTAAATCGTAAGGACTTAACTCAACGTTAACCTCGTCACCCCTTACCAGTCTGATGCGCCCTTTGCGCATTTTTCCTGATATGTGAGCAATTATGGTTAAATCGTTTTCGAGTCTAACTCTAAACTTAATGCCAGGGAGAGCCTCCTCTATAACACCCTTTACCTGGATTACTTGTTTACCGCTAGTCATTTACTTAAACTATTACTGAATTATATACTACTTAGTGTTTTTTTGTAAACCCTTTTTACCTGTTAATGAGCTTTTCTTAGCTTTGTTGTTAATTTTACTATTAACTCTACTCGACTTAGATATGAATATATTCTTTAACTTATTAACTTTTAACCTACTTTTTGGCTCAGAGTTATCACTATTTTGTTCTTGATCATACTGAATGTCATAGCTATACATTAGGGCTTTAGAGCGCATCTGACGGATTGTTTCTAATGAAACTGATACTGTTATGAGCAGGCTGGTCCCACCAAGACTAAGTACGCTAGATTGTATAAAACGCTCACCTATTAACGGGATCACTGCTAATATACCAATACTTAGCGCTCCAGTCAGAGTCAGTCTGGTCATCAGTTTATTGAGATGATCTTCTGTAGATTTACCTGGCTTTACGCCTTCTATAAAACCTCCTTGCTGCTGAAGCTGTTCGGCAATATCATGCGGGCTGAATACAAGTTTAGTGTAAAAATATGTAAAGAATACGATGAGCGCAAAGTAAACGGCTATATAAACATCGCTACTTTGAGTTGCCGTAGTATTAGATATTCCGGGAGCACTGAACCACCTGGCAAAGTTTTCGCCTAAATTTTGGAGGATCTCGCTAGAGACATTTTTTAGGAGATTACCAACAAATTGTAGGGCAGACAGGATTGAGTAGGCAAAAATAATTGGGATAACTCCTGCGACAATTAATTTTAGCGGTAAAATGGTTGTTATCCCACCGTATTCTCTAGATCCGTGAACTCTTTTGGCATAGTGGATGGTTAGAATTCTTTGAGCCTCGTTTAACTTAACGACCCAATAGGCCAGGAAGATTATGAAGGCAATAATCGCAGCCGATATTGCTGCACCCTGGGGGCTAAATGGAAGAGTCTGCCCTAGAACCTTAATATGATCGACAGCTTCGCCTCTTACGGTATTCCAAAGAGTCAGCATTGTTTGAGGTAGCTGAGAAGCAACCCCTGCAAAGATGACGAGACTGATTCCGTTACCGATTCCTTTTTCTGTAATAATTTCACCGAGCCACATCAACAGCATCGAACCTGCAGTTAGAGACATAACCATTACTGCCCACTGCCCCGCAGTTACGTTAGTTGCAATATCGATTCCTAAAGAACTTGCCACAGCCTGTTGACGCAGAAGGATTAAAACTCCTACCGACTGAACAGCAGCTAGGGGTAGGGCGATGAGTCTAGTGTACTGATTAATCTTACGGCGGGCTTGCTCACCTTCTTTTTGCTTTTCTTCAAGTTTAGGGAGGGCCTTAGAAAGAATTTGCATTATGATGGATGCGTTAATGTAGGGACCTAGGCCTAGAAGCATTATTGAGAAGCTAGCTAATGCACCACCGGATATAACGTCTAAGAAGCCTAGTGTTTGCTGGTTACGAAGGATTCCTTCGACTAACTGTTTTAGCTGCGATGTTTCAGTTAAA
>JAUPUA010000060.1 GCA_030917805.1 Patescibacteria group bacterium | reverse complement strand
ACCTCACCAGATGCAACCTCCAGCATAGGCGAACCAGAGGGCCCCGAGTACTTAACAGAGTCACTCAACCATGAAAGGCTACCGCTAGAAGAAGCCTTCAACTCGAAAGGTCTAGAAATCGGGACATTCAGACCACTCTTATCTAGGCTAGCACTCAAACCTGCAGATTCCAGGTTCTCCAGTAACTTTACCCTTGACTCTTCACCGTTAACTATCAGTGTCTCGTCAGAAGAGAACCTGGCATCATTAAGCGACTTAAATTTGGATACAACGCTACTAGCCTTAAGCTCAACCTGCCTTCCACATACCCAGATCTCAAAGCCAACCCTACTACTATTAGACGCAGAGCTATTGAACCCTAGCACTACTAAAAGGAGTACATGGATACCGACCAAGCCTACAGCAGATAAATTAAAGCTTTGCTTCTTATTATGATTCCTGGCAATTAGAATAAACAAGCCAGCTATGATAAGCCCGTACAAGACAAAACTTGCCCACATCAGTAAACTTAAACTTGAATATTCCCACCTCATAAAGTCATCTATACAAAAGAACAGCTAAACCATTAAGCTTAAGTTTAGCATAAATAAGCCACTAGAAGGTAAAACGAACATACTAGTAGCAATAGTCACATAACTCACCACAAAAGAATTAGAGCTCTAGGCTACTAGCTGCTGAGAATTTAAATAATTAATCTCGTTAATCACATCTAAAAGTGCCTGAGCCCTCAACTTTTCACCAGTAATCTTCTGGGCAGCCTCATAGGTGGGCTGTATCAACGAGGCATCATCACTAGCCCTAAGCATCATCAAGTACTTTTCGAATCTCTCCTCTGGGCTGAGATCAATATGCTGCATCAAAGGTCTAAGTTCTTGAAGCGCAGAGATTTTAATTTGCTCAATTGCATCAAAGTCCCCAGATACAACCGGGTCTGCCATGGCAGGAGCAGAAGGAACGGCAGACGACGGAGTAACCACAGTTTCCGTGTGATCTATGCTAGCCGGTGGACTAGAGTACTCTGGCTCTACAGTGTTATCAGCTATTGGTGGAGTTGGCGTTGCAGGTACAGCACTCATCACAGGTGCTGCTGGAGGAGTAACTGTCGGTTCACCAACAGCCTCAAAGTCCATATTCTGCGGCCCAGCCTGAACACTAGCTAAAGCTTTCGCTAAATCGTCATTTACGTCAGTAGTTTGCACAGCTTGCGCTTGCGCTGTAGAATTATTACCTGCAGGATCCATTTTTGCCCACCCTCTTTTATTAATTTTCGTATTTATTAAATACCTTAACTAAACATTATACATAAGCACTTAACTTTATTTCAAGCACCTTCTACGGGATGACTCAAACAAAACAATCTACAGCTCTAGTGGCTATTTCCGGAGGACTAGACTCCATCTGCTTGGCACATAGTCTACTCTTAGGACTGAGCAGACCACGTAATTTTAAACCTACAGAGCCACCTTCTAATGTGCTAGATCCGCTCGTTGCAGACTTCATCCAACAACAAAGTATCAATAAGGTCGAACTCGCCTACATCGATCACTCCCAAAGAGCTGACACTAATTTCGACATAAAAGCCGTCCGAACAATCTCAGATAAGTACTCAACCACAATCCATATCTCAAAAATAGATCTGCCTAAAGACTGCTCAGAAGAACAGGCCCGCAACCTCCGCTACCTCGAGCTAAAAAGGATCCGGTTAGATCGTGGTCTAGACTACCTCATAACCGCACACCACGCTGATGACGTCATAGAAACAGCCATCATAAACCTAAGCAGAGGAACTGGACCAAAAGGTCTATCTTCACTTAGGCATCATAAGAATGGGACCTGGCGACCATTTCTGATAAATTTTACACAAGGGACCTTTATTACAAAAGAAGATCTTGAAGAATATGCCCAGGAACATCAACTTAGCTGGCACGAAGATTCCACCAATAATTCTTACTTATACCTTAGAAATCGAATCCGCCATAGATTAAAAGAGCAGATCTCTGCACCACAAAAGCAAGCCATCCTTAAGATTCTAGCCAAAGCAGAGCAGACAAACCAAGAATTAGAAGAGCAGACGAAGCTTACCTTAAAAACTCTTTCCCTAAAAGGTAATACGTACAAAAGATTACTGTTCATGGAACTAGACATGGACGTCAAAAGACACATTATACACTCACTTATCAGCGATAATGGTTACGATGTCAACCGCCAAGCAGTTCAAAGAGCAGTAGACTTCATCGAAACAGCTGCTACAAAAAAAACCCTGCAATTAAAGGGCTGCGACGTCTACATCTCTTCCAAAGAATCCTTTCAGATCTATCCTGCTCGCCAAAAGTAATCCATCAGTGTTATAATTAGCACTTGTAATAGACGAGTGCCGAATTAAGAATTAAGAGATTAATATTTTAGATAAATGAAACCAAAAAAACCGCAGCTACCAATTAAAGGCTCTAAGAACTCAAAAAAGAGCAACCGAATCCGAACTATAATTTCTTTAGTACTTATTGGGATCATAACTCTTGCCATTATCGGAGGTGAAATAAGTAAAGACGGCCTAAAAAAGAGTGATGAGATTCCTTTTAGTACATTAGTTGAAGATGTTAAAAACGACAAAGTTAAAAAGATAGAAGAAGATGGCCAGAAGCTACTTATAACTCTGAAAGATCAGGACAAGCCATCCAAATATGCAATTGTTCCAACCGGCTCAAGTGCCAAAGAACAAGGCTTAGAGACGACCAGAGCTGGCCTAGAATACAAAGCCAGCAAGCAAGACGGCGGGGATAGCACTATACTAAGTTTAGCCCTAAACTTGGGGCTACCTATTCTAATTTTTGTTGGTTTCTTCTACTTCCTCTCAAAACAAGCTGGAAGCCAGGGCAACCAAGCAATGACTTTTGGCAAGAGTAAAGCTAAGCTTTACGGAACCGACGCCAAAAAGGTTAAGTTTAGCGACATCGCCGGAAACGATAATGCCAAACAAGACCTTTCCGAAGTAGTCGAGTTCCTAAAATACCCAAAAAGATTTAAAGAACTGGGCGCCAAGATACCAAAAGGAGTCCTGCTGGTCGGTGACCCAGGAACAGGTAAAACCATGCTTGCAAAAGCAGTCGCTGGCGAAGCCGAAGTACCGTTCTTTTCAATCTCAGGCTCTGAGTTCGTAGAAATGTTTGTCGGGGTTGGAGCTTCAAGAGTTCGCGATCTATTCGCCAAAGCCAAAAAGAATGCGCCTTGTATCATTTTTATAGATGAGATAGATGCCGTAGGGCGCCGTAGAGGCTCTGGAACTGGCGGGGGGCACGATGAGCGCGAACAGACTCTTAACCAAATTCTAGTCGAAATGGACGGGTTTGAAGGTGGAGAGAATGTTATTGTTCTAGCAGCCACTAACCGTTCTGATGTACTAGACCCAGCCCTTCTAAGGCCAGGAAGATTTGATAGACGAGTTCATATTCCATTACCAGAAAGGCCAGACCGTGAAGCAATTCTGAACGTTCACTTTGAAGGTAAGCCACTAGATTCAGACGTAAACCTAGCTGCATTAAGTAAAAAAACAGCTGGGATGAGCG
>JAUPUA010000031.1 GCA_030917805.1 Patescibacteria group bacterium | reverse complement strand
TGTGAGACTTGTCAGGGTGATGGAGTAATAAAGATTGAGATGCACTTTTTGCCTGATGTTTATGTTCCGTGTGAGGTATGTCATGGAAAGCGTTACAAGGCTGAGGTTTTGGAAGTTAAGTTTAATGGCAAGAACATCGCTGAAGTTCTAGAAATGACTGTTGAGGACGCTGTGGAGTTCTTTAAGGCTCAGCCAGCCATTCACAAGCGTTTAAGTATGCTATTTGATGTAGGTCTAGGCTACATAACTCTTGGACAAAGTGCGACAACTCTTAGTGGCGGTGAGGCTCAAAGAGTTAAGCTTGCTACAGAACTTAGTAAGCGTGCCACTGGTAAGACTCTTTATGTGCTAGATGAACCAACAACAGGGCTGCACATTCATGATGTTAAAAAGTTACTGGAAGTGTTAGATACATTAGTGGATGCTGGAAACAGTATGGTTATTATCGAGCATAACTTAGATGTTATTAAGTCTGCAGACCATATAATTGATATGGGTCCAGAAGGTGGCCAAAAGGGTGGCTTGGTTGTTGCGGAAGGTACACCAAAAGAGGTTGCAAAAGTTAAAGGAAGTTATACAGGAGAGTACCTAAAAGATTTAATTTAGTTAATTATGTGTCCAGGTGCGGAATCCAGAACAGGTTCAGATAAACTCTTTTACTTAAGAATGTCCATACTCGAATCAGTAGGGTTTGGCCATAAAAATGAGCCAACACACAACTCAGTTGGGCATACTGGTAAGTTAGGATTTTCGGATGAGTCATTCGGACAATATACATATCATAGGTATACCCCAGCTGAAAGACATTTAAGACAAACTGCATCAATTGCAACAGTTGTTGGTGCTTTTGGCGCTACTCTTTATGGATTGGCACAGGCTAGTGGTATCGCTTAATAGTTAGGGATACAAATATTAGTTGACATTATCATCTCGATATGATAAGATTGATGCTATGAAAAATAACAATAAATTTCTGAGGGATGTTGTTGCACCATTAGCAATGGCGTCTGCGATATTAATAGTAGGCGTTAAGTCATGCCAAGATTTTAGCCAAGGTTCTATGAGTTTTGAGGGGAATGATGAATCGGTGGATCAGCTTTTCTTTCCGGATACAGACACTGAAGTGGAGCAATCTTTTGATTTACCGGCATGCAGTGATGGTGAACCAGGAATTATTTATGATTTGGAGTTAAGCAGCAAAACTGTTACAAAGATATTCACTAATCCTTGTGATGACATAAAACCAACTGTTATGGGTGCTTATGCGGAATGTTTGGTAGATATGGATGAAGTTGAAGTTATAGATTACCCATATAAGCCGCTTCCTAAACCACCCGAGACTCCGAAAAGTGATAGAGAAATACTTGAATCGTTAAATAGGACAGAGCAAGCGTGCGTTGTTTTAGCACGAAGTGTAGTACCTTTTGGCCTACAGGAATGTATTGCAAATCGTTACAATCCCTACATAACAACTACAACGACTACAACAATTCCAGAACAACAGTTAACCTCAACTACAGTCACTACAATTCCTGAGCAAATTGTTAGAGCTTGTGAAAAAGCTGTTAGAGAAGTACCAATTGCTGCTCCTGCTGTTGCGATTACTGCCAACGGTAAGATAACTGGTTAAGTCTAATATGAATAATCTTTTAAATTCATTCATAGAAGCTTGTGGTTTTAACCATGGATTTGGTGGCTTAGAAAGTACAGCCAGAATATGTGCACCCTCTTATGGCGAATGCGGTAGAGAATATAGTGCTACAGAAAGAATCTCGAAGAAGGTCGCAACTGTTGGCGCTGTAGCATTAGGGCTATATTTGTCTAAAAACGGGGTAGATCCGTTGTACCCATTTATATAAAACGATCCTATATATTTGTTAATTTAAATACTCTAAATCTTGGTGTTTTTGTATGTTGGCTTTGAGCTCTTTGCTCAGAGCCAACTCATTTTTTAGGATATCTTGAGCAGCCTCTTTGGCCTTTTTTACTAAGCTTAAGTCAGTAACATCTACCAGTCTTAAGTCTAGGGCTCCTGATTGTAGTTTTCCGTAGATTTGTCCTGGACCTCGCATTTCGAGATCGTACTGAGCTAACTTAAATCCATCAGAATTCTCAGCAAAGTATCTGAGGCGTGCTGGAATACCGTCATTTTTGACTGGGACTAAATAGCAAAAGCTTGGTAGGTCAGAGCGTCCGACACGTCCTCTAAGTTGGTGTAGTTGAGCTAACCCAAAGTATTCTGCCCCTTCGATAACCATCAAAGTGGCTCTTGGAACATCAATCCCGACTTCAATTACTGTAGTAGAAACTAGTGTGTTTATCTGCCTACTGGCGAAGTCTGCCATGACGCGCTCTTTTTCTTCTGGTTTAAGCTTACCGTGGAGCAATCCAAGGCCATGCTTTTTGATCCAGGCTTTTTTGCTGAGTTCTGCAAAGACTTTTTCTGCAGATACTCTTTTGGAAGCTTCAGAATCTGTAATAGCAGGGCAAACAAATATAACTGCGTTGCCAGCTTCTAGCTCGGTCTTCATTTTGTCCCAGACTTTTTGTTTTGATGCACCTGGAATAAGCTTAGTTTCGATCTCTATTCTGCCTGGAGGTTTGGTTTTAAGTACAGATTGTTCAAGCTCTCCATATAGAATTAAGGCTAGAGAGCGAGGGATTGGTGTGGCAGTCATGGTTAAAAGATGTGGGAAGTAGCCTTCTTTAACTCGTTTTTGGAGCTCTTTACGTTGATTAACGCCAAATCTGTGTTGTTCGTCTACAATTACTAAGCTTAAGTTTCTAAACTTAACTTTTTCTTGCAAAAGGGCGTGAGTACCAACAATTAGCTCTGCTCTACCTTCTTCAATTTGAGCTAAGTTCTCTTTTTTTTCTTTAGGTTTAAGTGAACCAACAAGAAGCTGAACTCCTGTACCAAGTGAGCCTAAAAGTTCGGTGAATGATTTGTGGTGTTGGCGGGCTAAAACCTCTGTAGGCGCGAGGACTACGACCTGTTTACCCGCTTTGATTGCCTGCAGGGCTGCAAACGCGGCTACGACTGTTTTTCCTGAACCAACGTCGCCCATAAGCATTCTGTTCATTGGCTCGGACTTTTCTAAGTCTTGTAGAATCTGCCACGATACTCTGCGCTGGTCATCTGTAAGTTTAAATTTAAGTGAGTTTACGAGTTCTTTAGTGTCATCAAGATTAAACTTAATTTGTGGGGCTTTGAGCTTTTGGATAAACTGCTTGTTTTTTTGAACTGCTAGCTGGAGAGTTAAGATCTCTTCAAAAGCTAACCTTCTTTTAGCTAAGCTTAAAGACTCCATAGTCTCGGGCATGTGGAGTTGCCAGATGCTTTGAGTTTTTGAAATCAGTTTGTACTCCTCCAGAACCTCTTTTGGTAGAGTCTCTGGAATATGATCTACGGCGTCTTTTACTTGCAAGATTAAGCTTCGGAGTAGTCTAGAGTTCAAATTACTGCGCTCCGGGTAGATAGGGATGATTCGAGCAGTGTTAGCTTGCCCATTTTCGTCTTTGACGGGTTCTACGGTGGGGTTAGTTAAGTTTAGCCGGCCAGAGTTAACCTTAAACTCTCCTGAAAGAAAATAATCTTCACCAGTTTTAAAACCTGTCAATCTAAAAGGTTGGTTAAACCAGACTACAGGCATTCTATCACCTGCCTCGTCTTCAACAATGGCTTCTGTGAGGTGCATAGCGCGCCCACAAGCCCATCTTCCTTTAATGCTGACGATTGATACCTTGAGAGTAATTAGCCCTGGTGAGATTTCTTTAATTAGGCTTAATTTAGAGTAATCTACATATCGACGTGGCCAGTAATCTAAAAGATCAGCAATATTAGATAATCCGCTCTCAGCTAATAGTTTGTACTTGGCTGGACCAACTCCTTTTAGACTCTCTAAAGAGGAACTTAAGCTTAACTTCTCACTCATATTACGTTTAGTATAACAGCATATCAGTATTGACTTTTGTTGTAACTCTGTGTATAATAATATTAAATATGGAAAAAAGATCAAAAGTACTAACAATCGGCGCCTCAGTTGCTATGGTCCTGAGTTCAGCTGCATTATCTATATCCAGTTATATAGGCATATTTGATGGCAAGCAAGATATGGATACTCAAGAAAGAGAGATTGCAACTGAATTAAGCAGCATTGCATTTGAATCGTTGGGAACGAGTAGAGATGTAATATTTGATTGTGAGATATCAGATCTTGAGGAAAGGTTTATGCCTAAGGAAAATTATGGCTGGTCTATTCCAGCTCCTTTACCTGGTTCAAATGTTA
>JAUPUA010000050.1 GCA_030917805.1 Patescibacteria group bacterium | reverse complement strand
CAGTTATGTATGTACTGGCTTTTGAGCTTTTAACATACAGGCTTATTAACAAAGATGAGATAAAAGAGACTCTCCCCCTAGCTTTCCCGGGAGTTTCAGCCTGAGTATATCGCAGGAAGTTCAGACGCTCTAAAGTTCTGAAAAAGTCAGAAAGCAAAAGTTCTTAAGTTTTTTAAACTAAGTACAATCTTTCTCTTATATCTTTGTTAATAAGCTCTCTCTTCAAAAAATCCCCAGAATAGTTTCGAGACCATACCTCCAAGGTGAGCAAATTGACCTAACAGTTATTAGAGATTTAACAAATCAACTAAATCTTAATAAGGAGTCAAAACTATGACCAAAACTTTAAAAATAAACGAGCAAGTAAAAGTAGTAGCAACTTTTGATGACGAAAGCATCTGCCAACCCATCAAAATGGAATTTAGGGGCCACGAGGTAAACTTCAGTAAGTTCAGAATCAACTACGCCAACCTCTCAGTAGGCGACGAAAAAGTATTTGATCTATTCGATCAAGAACGCAGATATCGCCTCATCTTCAATATGGATAACCTCAGCTGGTTACTAGATTCTGTAGGTTTAAGAAGTAACGCTTAAATAAATTACATGCATAAGGTAATCAATAGTGGTCAACGTGTCTCTGTTGTGGCCTCTTACAAATCAGGTGGGGAAGATAGCAAGATATGTTTACCTCATAAAATGCTACTAGGTGGTAAGGAGATTAAATTTACCGAGCTAGGCTTTCGACATCCAACTGCAAAAGGAGGTAGGCTAACCCATATCTTTGATATGACAGACGGCCATAATGACTACCGCCTAGAGTTTGATGCCGAGAGACTAACCTGGACCCTTGCAGAAACACTTACAATTACTTAAAGGTACACCATGCACCTCAGATTAAACCCAGAGGATCCGCAGATCATGCATATTGATCTAAATAGTGCTTTTGCCACCACAGAACAACAGGCCCACCCGAGTCTAAGAGGTAGGCCGATGGGCGTGACTAACCGCATATCTACACACTGCTGTGTTATAGCCTGTAGTTACGAGGCCAAAGCTCTAGGTATAAAAGTAGGAATGAGATTAAGCGAAGCCAAGCTAATCTATCCAGAATTTATCATCTTAGAGACTGACCCTCCAAAATATAGTCACGTTTATAAAAAACTGCTCAATATCATGCGCAGCTACTCTCCAAAAGTAGAGATGAAGAGCATTGATGAGGGAATAATTGATTTCAACCAAACTAGAGAGATCAATACCCGCCCGCTAGAAGAAATTGGCCTAGAGATTAAAGAACGCATCAAGCAAGAGATTGGTTGCTGGATGAGGGTTAATATAGGAATTGGTACTAACAGATTCTTAGCCAAACAGGCAGCCTCTTGGCATAAACCAGATGGGCTTGATAGATTAGATAGCTCCAACCTACTTAAATACTACAAACAAATAGAATTAACTGACCTTACGGGTATAGCCTTACACTACCAAGCCAGACTTAATGCAATGGGTATATTTACAGTATTAGACTTTTTTAAAGCAGAGCCAGACTTTCTACACAGGCAAGTCTTTCACAGTATTATTGGCGAGCATTGGTATAAAAGACTTAGGGGCTACGAGGTAGATGATAAACCGACTAAATTAGGGCAAGTAGGGAGGCAGTGGGTTCTGGGCAAATCCTCCGATGATAATTCATATATAATTCCTTGCTTTCATTATCTTTGCGAAACGACAGCCCAAAAACTTCGCTTTAACAATAAGAGCGCTAGAGGAGTAATGGTCGCTCTTCACCTCCAAAGCGGAGAATACTGGGTTAAGCGTAAGATGTATAAGTCTGCCTTCTTCACTAATCAAGATGTTTATTCTAAGGCACTATATCTGATTAATCAACGCCCTAAGAACGAGGCTATTAAACAAATGTCCATTACTTGCTATCAACTAGAAGATTCTTTTAGAAATCAACTGGGCATATTCGAAGAGGTTAATAAAGCTCACTGGCTTACAGAAGCAGTAGATGAGATAAATGATAGATTTGGTAACTTTGCAATTTGCTCTGCAGAGTCACTACCAGGCAAAAAGTTAGTCAAACAAAAAATACCCTTCGGAAGTACAAAATACTTTGAGCTCCTCTTGAAATAATCTCCAAAAAGGAGTACGATATAAAATCCTTAATTTGATAAAAAGATGAGTACCAAAGCTGAACGCAGACCAATAAGCCCAAGGGTTAAAGAATTTACCGAGTTCGTAAATCCGCCAATTATACCTTTCCCAGAACTAGAGATTGGCACACTCTACGGAGGAGTAAGCTATAACTTAGGCAGGGTAGGAGTATATCTTGGCATAAATGAGTCAGACAAATCACCATACTATATGGGTTATAAGATTGGTACGTCTGGAGCTTATCTACAAACAGAGGTTGATCTGCGTACAGGAGAATTTGGGAAGCCTATACGTGAAGTTACATTTTCAAAAAATACGTTTTTTCAGCCATTAATAAAGCTAGGGCTCAGTCCAAGAGGTCTTTCAGACCAAGCATTATTAGCCTGGCTGGCTGAACAGGACTTATTGTATGTCCAGTCACAACAACAAAGACTTATAGGTAAAGGTCAAAAATTTGCAGACCTTGATGTTTATCACTATGAAATGGATCAGCTAGATGAAGCTGTTGCTGTTATAAGAAACAGCCAATCATTGATTCATTCTCAGACTTAGACTAAACTTAAGCATAATAAACAATAACTTATACTAAGTTTTAAATTATGAAAAAGATTATAGTTCTAGCAATCATTCTTCTAATATTTACCTTTGGAGTAATATTTGGCAAATCTTGGGCTCAGAGCTCATGGGTAACTTCGGCAGTCAATAAGGCTATCCAGGCTAAAGCTCTTGAAGATGCATCCTCAGTGCCAGATCTAAAGAATTGTAAAATTGAAGGAGGAATAACCAGTACAGAAAGTGGCAAAGAAGTTAACATCAACTGTATTAGCCTCAATAACAAACCTGTAAAAGTAAGAGCAACTGCCGTCAAAGATGGAAAAATACTATTTGTAAATAAATATAAATTTGAAGGCGTAACTTTTCCGTAAAGCCACCCAAGCTGATATAATAGTGCTTTAAGTCTAGGGGTGTAGCTCAGTTGGCTAGAGCACCGGTCTCCAAAACCGGGTGTCGTAGGTTCGAGTCCTATCACCCCTGCCAAGCATTTTCATTTTTCGTATTTTGACCCAATTTTAATGCTTCAGAGATTGTTCTAAAGGGGTCGTTTAGGCTATAAGACAATCTCTTGTCTGTAAGTTCAACGTTCGAAATAAGGTATTCGAGTAACTTCTGTTTTAACTCGAAGTTCGAACATTTGAATAAATCTGCTGCTCTTTGAGCTAAGTCTAACAGATATGAGGCAGTTACTTGAAAACTCTTGTTGTCTTCGGTCAAATACTTGAGCCTATCATTAAGTTCTTGCTGTTTACCTTCGAACTCGTTAGCGATTTCGTCATGCTGTTGCTGTGTAATACGCCCATCGAGTCTATCGTAATACAGAATACTTAGTTTTTCTTTCAGCTTGTCGTATTCCTTCCTGGTCTGGTCAATGTTGCTCGTGAAGTAGAGTTGCTGGTTGTCGTGTCTAAGTTTTAGCTCTTTTATGACATGTGGAATAAACTGCTCAGGGATTACAATTTCACCGAGCCTCTTGTTCATCCCTCCAATAATCAGTGATTCGGCAGTGTTGGGGTTGCCGCAGTTGTTCTTTCCACTTCCACTACAACGAAGGTAAA
>JAUPUA010000012.1 GCA_030917805.1 Patescibacteria group bacterium | reverse complement strand
AACGGGTAATAAGTTATGGTATTGGTATTTACGTTAAGTTTCCCTAATTTATTCCCTGCTCCTAGATTCCCGTTATCTTCATCAAAAGGATATGGGTAGATCCAAATGTTATTTAACTGGTCTGATTCTAAAGCAGTAACATTTACTATATTATCAAGTGGAAAAACGCTGGCTTGACCATCTGTATTAAGCTTAACTAGCTTTCCTAATGGTGCGATCCAAAGGTTATTAGATTCATCTTTTACGGAGTTTAATATACTACCTTCACCTATTTCGGTCTCCCAGAATGTTAAAACTTGACCCGACGAGTTAACTTTCATAACGATGTTGTAGGCATCTTCAAGACTTCCACCTACAACCCAGTAGTTATCATTATCAATATTTTCAATCCTAAACAGTCCCATTCTGCTAGGGGCAAGACCGCTGTTTATGGTAGTCTCGGGTATGGTAATTAATGTAGAATTTATTTCGCCATTTGTATCTGCTCTTCTGATATAGCCTGATCTTGCAGTCTGGGGTGATGGCCTGTCGTTACTTGTAAATAGTACTCCTCCTGCTCCGTCGGCAGCCATTGAACAAAAACCAGGGTATGGATCTGGGTCTAACTGGCCTATTGCTGGAATATCAAACTCCGTCATAGTCCCTTGGTTGTTTGATTTCACTAGTTTTCTTTCACTAGTTTTAATAAACCATATGTTTCCATCTTCTCCATCTGTGATAGCACAACCAAGTGTGCTGGGTGCTTCTATGGGAAACGACTGGACTGTGTAGGCATTTGTCTGATCAGTATTAAATAAAATTGACGATATCCCTAAAACTAATATGAAGAGAAGATGCTTGATTTTGAACTGTGGAAGCTTCATGCTAAAAAGTTGTATTCTTGATTACAAAGTGTATCATACTTAAGCTTAGATCGGGCAGACTACACTGGTTTCTTGGCAGTAATCTACTAATTTTGCACATATTTCCTCATGTAAGGATGGGATGTCCTTTTGTACTCCTGCAGCTTCTTGTTCTATGTAAACTGTTTTTATACTTTCGGTACGGCTATCATTCGCAAGTGTGTCAACCATTCTTCCGAAGCTCTCAGCAACTTTTGTATGAAAATCTCTTCCTGCGGCTTCAATTCTGTCTGGTTTTCCGAAAGCAGCAAGCCTTATAGATCTCTCCTCTGCACTAACTTCGCCCATTATTATCATAAAGTCTGGAGTTAGTAAGCCGGTGTTGGCCAGATTCAGATTCAGAATCTCCTGTTCACCCAAACCCCTGGCTGCTCCTTGATACGCTAGGCTAGATACGAATGTTCTATCAGAGACTACGTGGCCTCCTTTTTTTATCTGTGGGCTCACAACTTTTGCCATGTGTTCTGATCTGTCTGCAGCCATAAGGTAGGCCTCTGTCATATCATCCATATCACCGCCCGTTGCTGGGTCTAGAAGAATAGCCCTTAGCCTTGCACCTAGTCCTGTTCCGCCTGGTTCATAGGTAAGCAATGCTCTCTCGCCGATTCTTTCGGTTAACAATCGTGCTTGTGTGGATTTACCGCATGCTTCCCCGCCTTCGAATGCTATGTAGAGACCTTTTCTTCTTGGCATTTTACGCTGCCTTTGCTCCGAAATTGTCTTCGTTAGGTATGTCTTTGCGGTATTGATGGAAGCCTTTGAAGTTTCCGTGTAGTGGTACCACCATTCCGTCAAATTCAGGATATTTGGCGAGTTCTTCTTCCGTCTGAGGTCTTGCTGGGTGCTCGAATGGTGACATATGTCCGTTACTAAGTAGCCCATCATGTAGACCAAAGTCTGCTTTTACATCTCTTTGGTTTCCATGCGTTAGGTAGCTGACTCTTGCGCATCTACCTGTCGAAGCTTTCTTCTTTTCTTCTAAAGAGAGCGTTTCATCACCTTCAAAGCCAATAATTGGAGTATGCCACTCGCCTGGAAGTAACAACTGAGGATTTCCGGCCTCATATGCCTCTTGCATATTTCTTGCCACCATCATGATTTCTGGTTGTGCGGCTGGACTATTCCGCAAAGCAAAGAAGTTTCTCCATTCGGTTCCTGTAGTTAAAACTGTTTGCCACATCCAGGGCTCAAGTGGCCTGCCGGCCAATTGCTTATGTAGTGGTTCTTCAAGGAAGCTTAAGTTGAATATTTCATCAACTTCTTGGGATGATAAGTAGTCTGTTAAGACTGATTCTAGCCCAGGATCAGCCCCTATCCTGTTTGCTAGTAATTTACTATATCCAAGTTCACTATCAAGTTCGGCTACTCTATCTTTTAGGTCATCGTTTAGCATTGGCTTTCCGGTTGTAGGGTCTACTGAGTTAAGTCCTCCTAAAGATGCAACTGCACCAAGAACTGCTATATCTCTACCTAGTAGCCAGTTCTTTACTGCTACTGAGTGCTGAACTCCTTCTGCAAATCGAGATGCCTCCATACCAGGCTGCTGTACACCAAATCTCTCTGGAATGAATGGGTCATCTAAAACTCTTAGGAGTTGAGTGCTAACTGGAATTGCTCTTGTGCTTGCAGAGTTGCGACTAAGTACTCTATGAGTATTGTATTCAGCAAGTACGAGCCTAGGGAACGTTATTACAAATGTGGTAAGTCTGTGATCGGCTTCAGAAACTGAGTCTGCAATTATATTCGCTTCATAGTGTCCAGGGTTTAGTCTCTCTTGTGTTAGTAACATAAAATCCTATAAATCCTCCAAAAGTTAGTTCTCTCTTTATCAATTCTTACTTTAGCTCTATCTTGGTAGTTATTGGTAGGCTTGTTGTGGTTCTTATGCTTGGGCACGGGTGGAACTGGCTCGGTGTTTGAGTGTATACTTAAGTTCTAGCGAAAATAGAAATATTTGGAGGAGTAAATTTGTTGATGGAACGATCTGGTTTAAGTGGAGCTCAGCCTCTTTTCGTGTTGGTAGTTGGAACCCCAGGCAGCGGAAAGTCTTTTTTTGCACGCCAATTCGCAGATAGTTACAGATTCTTCTATGTTGAGACTGGCCGATTTGAAAATATTGTTTCTACACTTTCTAGTTCTAACAAAGAGGTTATTGCAACGGCTAAACTAATAACTGATGCTATTTTAGACCAAGCTCTTAGATCTTTTAAGCACATTATTCTAGAGGGTCCATATTATTCTGCCCGGGACCGTGAAGAGATACTGAGTAGGGCTAGGAAGGCTGGTTTTGGAACGTTGATAGTGTGGGTTCAGACTGATCTGGAGACCTCAGAGTATCGTGCTTTAAATAGAGATAGAAGGCGGGTAGACGATAAATACTCTTTAAGTTTTAGCCAGGCTGAGTTTGCGCAGATGACTAGAGCATTCCAGAAACCTAATTCCAATAAAGATAATTTGGTAGTGGTTAGTGGAAAGCACGACTTTAAAAGTCAGGGTGTAATTGTTTTGAAGAAGATTGCGGGTATGTATGTGAATGGAGCAACGGAGTCCGTTGGTGTTACTAATAACTCTGGTACTACTCCGAAGAGGGTCGTTACGAGGCCGGTAATAAGATAATAAAGTAGTTCTTCTTAAAAATATGGAAGAAATAAGTCAAACTCTTGAGATTGATGGAGTTGGATCAATTAAGATTAAAAGAAGGCGTGGCCAAAAAAGCACTACCCTGAGGGTATCAAGACGCGGAGAGATTGTGCTGGGGACAAACTACTCTACTCCGCTCTATATGCTAAAGAAGTTTGCAGTTGAAAATAGAAAGTGGCTAGAACAAGTCCGCACTAATGCTGGGTTTCATGATGATATTGAAATATTTGATGGCCAACAGTTGAGCGGAGATATCAAGTTTAAGATTGTGCCGAGCAAAGATCTTGATCTTGGTGATAAAAAGTTTAGCTATAGTAGAGGCTCTAGTGAGATCTTAATTAAAGTTAG
>JAUPUA010000082.1 GCA_030917805.1 Patescibacteria group bacterium | reverse complement strand
AGGGGATACGTATTTACTCACGCCCACCTAGACCACGTCGGTGCAGTTCCTCACGTCTTACCAAAAGTTCCAGCTAAAGTTTACGGCTCAGCCTTTACTTGCGGGTTCATCGAAGAAAGATTTAAGGATGACCACTTCCACCTTCGAGACGCTGAGTACGCCCCAGAATGCGTTCCAATGAACATGGATGGACACGAAAGACTAATCGTCGGCTGCTTCACTATAGAACTTATTCGCGTAACCCACTCAACTCCAGACTCATCAATGGTTGTAATTGATACCCCAGCAGGACGAATCGTCCATACAGGAGACTTCCGTCTTGACCCAGAACCACTTGATAAGCGCCCAACAGACATGGAACGTCTAAAAAGCCTAGCTAACGAAGACAAACAGATCCTAGTCCTAATGGAAGAAGCAACTTACGCTCAGGCTCCAGGAAGAGTTCCTACAGAGAGCACTCTGCAAAAGAGCTTCTCAGAGATTATGGATAAAACCCATGGACGAATCTTCGCGGCCAGTTTTTCATCTAACATGAACCGTGTTCAGATGATCGTAGAAGAAGCAGCTCGCCATGGGCGAAAGGTCTGTATTACAGGGCGCAGCATGCTTAACTACCTAGAACTTTCCGTAAGGTTGGGTCTAGTTAAGATTCCTCAAGGAACAATAATCCCAGTTAGAGAAGCCCTAAATGTACCAGAAGGTCAGATTTGTATTATCACAACCGGAGGACAGGGTGAACCAAATGCCGGGCTAACCAGAATGAGTACCGGTGAACACCGAGATTTCAAATTGAAGGCAGGTGACACAGTTATCTTGAGTTCAACCCCAGTACCGGGAAACGAAGTTAGCATGGAGAAACTAGAAGACGACCTGACTAGGATGGGGGCCAAGCTCTACACCGCTCGAAACTTCTTGGTAGACGGATCAGGCCCACTTCACGTTTCTGGTCACGCTCGCCGTGAAGAACTTGCCGAGGTAATTGCGCTACTCAAGCCAAAATACTTCATTCCGATGTATGCCGGGCCTCGCCACCGTAAATACCTAGCAGAACTTGCCCTAGAAGAAGGAACTCCAGCCTCGAATATCTTCCTAATTGAAGACGGCGAAGCAGTTGAGTTTAGCCTAGATGGTTCTGCCAAGCGAAGTGGCAAAGTTCACTCTGGAACAATCCTCATCGATGAAACTGGTATGGAAGTTCCAAGCCTAGTGGTAAAAGATCGTCTAATCATGCAGCAAGACGGAATCGTCAGCGTAGTCTTAACTATTGATAAGCGCTCTAGAAGGCTTGTCTCAAGCCCTGACATCATTACAAGAGGCTTCATCTACATTAAACAGAATGAAGACCTTATGAATGGGCTTAGAGATCACCTACGCAAAATGACGGCCGAGCGCTATGGAAGAGGCACCTTAGATGAGTTTAAATACGAACTAAAGGACTTTGTCACCCACTACCTTTACGAGCACACTAACCGCTCACCAATCGTCATTCCAGTGGTCAACATAATCGGTGGAAATGCCACCGACCCAAAAAGGAAGCCGGCCCCAGCCCCAGACTGCGACCACTAGGACCAACATAGTGCTAAGATTAGAATAATGAAGATCAAAGTACTTAGCCTTAACATCGCCTGTTTTATTCCTTTAGTTGATAAAAGTGATCTACTTAAGAAAATAGTCGAGAAAGAGAAGCCTGACATTCTATGTCTGCAAGAAGTTGCCAGAAACCTTCTTCAAGATACCGAAGAATACAACCAGATCCACAAGATTGCCGAGCTACTAGGCACGGCTCAGTATCATGGCAACCTATGTAACCCTTATATAATTACAGAAGAATACCGCAAGAATGATAGCTGCTACCATGGCTGTGCAACCTACATTCTAAATCCAAATATAAGATTGGTCTCCCATACAGATATTCCAGTAGATAAGTCTGATAAAAGGTTTGTGATAGATTCCAGCATTACTTATCAGGGCAAGGATTTCCATGTAATAAACCTGCACCTTGAAGCAAAAGCCAGAAAAGAGGAGACAAAGATCATTCTAAACCACCTTAACGATAATGACGGGAGAGTTATCGTATGCGGAGATCTAAACAGCTTCGGTGCAGACGAGGGCCAAGATGTTGATAGCGACCTAAGAAAAGTAATGACTGATGTATGGGATAAATTAGAAGGTGGTAGGGCAGTTACATCCTACGGTTCCCAGTGGTGGTACAAGAACTTCCCTGAGAACCCACATACACTGAAAATAGAATCCAGAGAGAGCAATTATCCAGATGGAAACTTAGATTATTTCTTCTGCAAAAACATTACACCACTCAGTATAAAAAGTCTTTCAGAACCAGTGCCGTACCTTTCAGACCATCTCGCACTAGTTGCAGAGTTTAATATTCAGGGAAACCCAGCCTAAAACTCTTCCTCAATCGCATAAACTTCCGCTGCATCTGGATGATAGCCAACTAAAACATTCTTCGTTAAGCGCTTAAGATCTCTACTTGTCATAGCACTATGTCGCTTTAAACTCTTAGAGACCTTCTTCTCTACTTCTATAGCAAAGTTCTCCGCAGCGCCAATTGGGGTCATTACAGCCCTACAAGCGTGCACGATACCTTCCATCAGCTTATTACCATCATAAACCTCAATATGGCCACTAGTTCTATGGATCCTTAACATATATCTAAACTTTTAGGTTTTTATTTTTAATGATTTGTACTTCTTACTCACCATTCTAGACTTTTTAAACATAAGCGTCAACTAAAATATCCCTATGCTGTTTGCAAGAATCAACCATGACCCAGATACCCCCAGTAGGCCACAGATAAAACTAACCTTACTACCATGAGACTTTCTAAATCTTTCTACATCACTTAAATTAAGACCATATATCAGGCTTAAGAATATCCACCACACCACAGATGTTGCCGCTAGTAACACTAGCACTAACTCCATATAGCCAAAACCACCACCTTTTTGGATTAACCATATTCCCCCCAAGAACAATCCAATCTCAGAAAAAATTACACTCAAACCATTAAGCAATCCAAAAACAAAATCTTTTTGAAAATGCCCAGCCGAACGACTCAGGACTATGATCTTTGTTCTAAGCCTTCCTTCAGAGTCTCTTCTTGGTCCGACCTTATAGACATACAGATTGAAGAGCCCCCACACCATAGAAAAAGAAGAGAATACATAAGCTGCCAGCTTAAGCTCAGTACCACTCAAATTGACCAGATAGGATGAGGCTTCCCAGCCCGAATAGAGCACGGGAGCGACAATAAAAATAGTGCCCAACCAGAAAACCACGATATTCGCCAAAAGTTTTCGCAGGTCTGAATGATGCCCCATCACACTAACTGAAAAAATTACACTATTACCGAGAGATCTCAGGTTTAAGCCTGCCAGTACTATTGATATCGAACCAATTGCCAAAAATAGGATATTCATAGGCTGATGTTCCCTATACGGGTTCTACCTCCCTGTATTTACATGTAGTTTTATCCACTTCTGGGCAACGCTCAGAATCATTCTTCAGTAAATAAATACATCTGTGTTCTGTAGTGGCTTTCTTAGGACCGTAATCAAAGACTACGCAGTCCGATAGATCACCACCATCGGATGAGCTGACAGTTAAAGTAGGTAGCTGATTAAAGTAAACTTTCTCCCAAAAGTAAGTTTTATCCTTGTTGTTAACTCTAGCTACAAATATA
>JAUPUA010000058.1 GCA_030917805.1 Patescibacteria group bacterium | reverse complement strand
CTACTCCTTATTTTAGATTACATTCATTTATCCTTAATACTTATAGTAAACCTCCTTTAACTCTTACAAATTTACCTAGGTATTTTTATTAAATTCAATCAAAAAGGAAACCTATGGCGGATACGACTAAGTGTAGAAAAGTAATACTAACTTGATACAAGAGTTTAGTCCTAGTTCGATAATTTATTGAAGCTAGATTTTTCTATTCTCTTGAGCTTTATTTTTTAGAAACTTTCTTTAGACTTCGTCCTCCATCTGCTTCCTGGTTATAATACGAACTGACCTATATCTTTGTTTCAAATATCTATATTTATACGGCAGAGTTATTCTTAAGTAGTTGGGTAATCGGTGGGCAGAACTCTAATCCACTTTGCCTCTCCAGTTCTAGACTCCAAAACGATTGCCACAACCTGGCCCGCTATCAGGCCTGAATCCTTCGGGAATATCTTGGTTCGAGAAGTTATATCGACCTTAAAATTACCTCCGCCAATTAACTCAAGATTTAAGATATCATCTTCTACAGATACTACTTGTCCATATACCGCGCTATCACCAAGTAATCTATCTTCTGACCTCAACTTTTCGCCAATACCAACCCTGTCAATTAATCTTTCAACGTGACCTTGGGTCAAAACAGCACTAAAACCGATAGAACTTGCCGAAATAATCATTACAATAACCGCAAAGCGGAACCTATAGCCCCACTCACTTCTGTGCACAGACCACGCTGCTGCGCCCACCAAGCCAAACAGAATGATTAATAGCAGAATAGACCAAAACAAGGCAGAGCCATCACCATAACTAGCATAAAAGCTGACTGCACTCGCCGCCCCATAAATTGCCAAAGCGCTAAATAACGAGAACATCAGCGCAATCACAAAAGGAAACAGCTTTTTACCCGTAGTCCTAACCTCGCTCTTCGGCCTTAACTTCTCACTTTGAATTCGCTCAAGTGCACTCAATCGCTCTTCTAAAGCTTTTACCTTGGATTCATCAACCGTTTGTTTATCCTTCTTTTTTATTGCCATAGCTAAATTACCTCCTCCATTGAAGCACTACCCTTTAGCTGCTCATTAATAACATCCTTAAGTTTATCCTTGCCCCTTTTTATTCTCGTACTAACAGTAGCAGTCGGAAGGCGCAGAATCTCTCCGACCTCTTTATAACTTTTTGCCTCTAAATAATAGAGCATAAGAGGCTCACGATATTTAAGATCTACTTTTTTTAAACCCTTTATTAGGTTTTCGTTATTTAGCTTAATGTTGAGTTCCTCGCTAATTGTTTCAGGTACCGCAATACCGTCCCACCAGGCATCTTCGTCAACCGTAAGATCTTTTTTTTGCTTTTTAAAAGAATCCATTGCTGCGTTATGAGTAATTCTATAAATCCATGAACTCCACTTTCCCTTTTTTGGGTTAAAGCTACGGATATTACGATAAGCCTTAATAAATGAGTCTTGCACCACATCATGAGCCAGATTCTGCTCTATCCCTAAAGACCGCACGTAGCGTAATAACTTCTGCTCGTACCTTATTAAAAGATCCTCGAAAAGGCTCAGATTACTAAGATCCTTCAAAAACATTTCTGCAATTACCTCGTCGCTGTCCTGCGCTTTACTTTTCATAGACTAAAGAATTAGGACCGCTTTAAATTAATAGATACCTCTACATATATAGTACTATGTCTTTATGGATAAAGTTTCAAAACAAAACAAAAACTCAATCTATAAAGTCATCGATGCTATCGCTGGAATAGCATTCATTGCTGGTTTAATATTTGCTGCACTGTACTCAGTAGACATCAAAATAGCTGGAGAAGTAATTTTAGCATTAATCTTTGGAGGTCTTTCAATCAATCTTATCCTCCTATTTAAGCTTAAGTCCAACTCAATCTTAAAAGAAACCCTCCAATCCTTCTGGGCGCTCTATTAAGAAATAGAAGCGGCTAAAAACAGCTCAAAACCGCAACCCGAAAAAATTTTGTCTGAGCAGAGGCTATTTAAACTTAATAGACTTAAACCGGGACTAGCGAGTTAATTTTTTCTTGATCTTTTTGTTTCTTTTTCCTATCAAGAGAAAAAGAAAGTAATAAGGATATTCTTTAATAGATTAGACGCTGAAACAAGTTTATGAGGTGGAGTTTCTATGTATTTACTGAAACGGGCAGATCTCTCGGCAAGCTCGAGATGACGATGTGTGCTAGTGATATTATGTTTAGTTTGAGAGTGTACTGGCGGCAATACCAAAAGCCACACTTACATTAAGGCTTTCTTTATTCCCATGCCGAGGAATCTCAACAATCTCATCCACTAAAGTTAAATCATCAAAGTCCAGACCCGTTACCTCAGTTCCTAAGACCAAAGCGATCTTCTTTCTTTTACACTTAAACTTATTAAGCTCAGTAGATTTAGAGTTTTGCTCCAAACCAACAACGCACCAATCCATATCCTTAAGCTTAGTAGTGAGAGTTTTTAGGTTTGGTTCATGAATTAAAATCAAGTTACTTTCGGCCCCAAGTGAAACTTTTTTAATCTGCTTATCCAGCTTTTCTCTAATATGCGGCAAACGCTCATCACCCTCAATAGTAGGGTAGGGAGTGACTCCCACAAACCAAACAAACTTAAACCCAAAAAAGTCTGCCGTCCGTAAGATAGAACCAACATTCTCACAACTCCTTATATTATGTAAAACAACTCCCAGTTCTTTATCCGAATTCTTCATCATAGCTAAACCTTATTCCTTTTAATCGCTAAATTCAAGCTCCATTTCAAAAAAGTCTTTACCTTTAAGACACTCTTGTATTTCTTTTACCCCATCAACCCATTCATCATTCAGCTTAATCTTACTAATATCTTCCCAGAATAGTCTTAAAGCCATGTCTTCAGCCTTATCTGGAATATCCCCTTCCGAAGCGTGACTTAATCTAGCACTAAACACATGAGCATATATATGGGAAACACACACCTTACCTTTTCTGTAGAATAATGAGAAGTTACCTCGATGGCTTAACATAGATTTAGAATCTGGCAAAAACTCTTTTAGCATCCTTGTGGCCGCAGCCTCAATAGTCTCTCCAAAATGGATTTTTCCAGACGGAAGTACCTTCCTTCCAAAATGTGGCTGCCTTTCTCGCGTTCCAATTAATAGTCTTTTGCCATCAGCAGAAGTAATATCAAAAACAATCAATACCTTGGGCTGAGTTCTTACCAGACCAGTCTTGTGGCTTATGGTATCCGCAAGCCGTAAACCTTTTGGTGCAAGAGTGTACTCACCGCCATCATCGAGCTTTTCGATAAAACCATCTTCTTTGAGCTTTTTTAAGTGGTATGCAAACTGATTGCTCTCCATTCCGTCAACCTTAAGCTTACTATACTTAACAGACTTAGCCTTACATAACTTAAGGAATATCTCTCTGCGATATTCATTATCAATTTGATCTGCATACATACACTATAGATAGTAGCATCAAGATGGTCATAGACACTATATCTAGTCAAAAGAATTTGACTCAAACCTACCTACCTTAACCTAATGGGTGGTCTGCAACTATGCTTTAGATATAAAGATAAAATATAAGATAATAATTATGATAGAAGATTACAAAGTGGGTAGCTCAAAGTTAAGAATAGATATCGCAGAGCCGCCGACTCCGTCCAGATTCGCGGAACTAAAGAAAGCTGCAAAAAGAGAAGCCAGTGCTACTAAGGGAAGGCTCTATTACACAGGCCTAGGCACTACTGGAGTAGCGATATCTAATCAAGATATATTAGAATCCGGAACCATAGCTGAAGCTAAACTTCCATGCGGGCAGGATACTTGCACAAGGAAACTTATTATCGACAAAGCAGGCAAGCAGGCTATTATTAACTGTAACGGTTACAAAATTGGTCAACATCCTGAAACATTCTATGAATCTGGATATGGGAACAGCGTTCTGCCAGCCGGTCCCCATGTAGTTAGTGTTGATGATTTTGGTGAATGCCAAGATCAGGATGGAACACGTGAAATTGCAAGAAGAGTTGCAGAAGCCGTAGGCTATGTAACAGATGAGACAGTCACGCAGTAAAGAGCAAACTTAAAAAGATTATTATGGCAGATGAGATAGAACGAAAGTTTTTAACAACAGGGTATCACCTAGCAGTAGTAAGGGATGATGAGATATTCCCACATTTTTCACATAGGCTCTGGCTAAAAACTATAGGAGCTGAAGTGAGTTCTATAGCTCAGTTAGCTCAATATTATTTAAGTCTCAAGTTTGATTCGGATGGCAAAGTAGTTGAAGAAGATAGAGTCCGTAAAAAAGTACTACTCGATGAGGAGGGTAGAGTAGATAAAATTAAGTTCACCAGAAACTCTAAAATCGGGTTTGGCCTTACAAGAGAGGAAACTCCAGAAGTAGAGCTTGACCCAGCTGAGTTTGAGAATCTTGTACAAAACAGTCAATTTTTATCATTAAATACTGGAGAACCTCCACAAGTTCATAAGTTAAGGACTACAGCCCAAATAGGCTCCAGAACTATAGAGATAGATCGATACTTGGGCCCAGCACTTGGAGGTCTTTGTGTAACAGAGCTTGAGTTTTTAAGTGAAAAAGAGGCTATAAATTTTACGCCAACAGACCTTCCCAGGGGAATCTTAGGCCAAGAGCTTAACCCTACAATCTTCGGCAACGCACAACTAGCCTTAACAGCAGAGATACCAGCTGGGATTACTCTGCCACGCTATCTAAGACCTTCTTAACCACCCGCGCACTATCCTCCCAGCTAAATAGCTTATTACGCTCCAATCCATTCTTAATAAGCTTGCTCTTTAGTTCTTCGTTATCGATTGTACTTAATATCTTCTTGGCAATATCATTTTTATCAGTAGGATTAAAGTAAACTGCCGCATCACCACAAACCTCTGGAATAGCTGTTCTATTACTCGCCACAACTGGTAATTTGTAGGCCATAGCCTCAAGTGGAGGAATTCCAAATCCTTCAGACAGAGAAGGGAAGATGTAAAGCTTAGCATTCTCAAAAAGCCACACTTTTTCGCCACTGCTCACAAAGCCTAAAACATGAACTCGATCTTCAAGCCCTAACTCTTTAGCTTCGTTTTGAACAGTCGTATAGTTTCGATCTTTTCTACCTGCAAATACTAAATTAAGATTTGGCTTTTTATCTTTTATAATTTCTAGAGTGTCGACCAATATATTTAAGTTCTTATGAGCAAAATCCGTCCCAACATAAAGTAAAAATTCCTTACCTATGAGCTTTCCAACAGGCTTAGCAACTTCTGTTTTTTCTAAGATTACACCGCCATTCACAGTTACAGATACCTTGCTCTCAGGAAGTTTAAAATAATCAATAACATCTTTTTTCACATAATTTGATGGAGTAAAAATATGTTTTGACCTCCAGACGCTAACTTTAAAGCTAAAGAAGTTAAGAAGAGCAATCAAAATCTTCTGCGGTATTAAAGAAAAAGGCAGTTTACGGATCTTATCTTTAATTACGGCCTTCTTGTCATTTTGCCATTGTTCTTTTTTCTCGGCTTTTTTCTTCGGATTGGCCATTCTAACTTGAGTAAGGTCGTGTACCGTCAACACCGTCTTTCTTTTAAAGTAAAGGAATGGAATATGCTGAAAGCTCCCCCAGAAGATGTCACCCTTAAGCTTATATAGCTCCCAAGCTAAGTTAAGATTCCCACGGATAAAGAACATATGATTACGGTTGGTATTCTTTGATCGATATTCTGTAAAGTTAGGAGCACTTACATGCCACTGAACACTAGGATCTAATACAACGATGTACTCATTCTCATGATCGAGCTTTTGAAGCTCATTCAAGATGCCTTCAGTATAATCACCAGTTCCAGTACCAATAATCCGCGCATCAATAATTATTTTTGTATTCATATTAACAATGATTATACAAAAACTATGCTGATATAATTACAAAACATGAAAATACTTGTAACAGGAGGAGCTGGGTTCATAGGTAGTAACTTCGTCCATTTAACACTAGAGAAGTACCCAGAGCATGAGATAACAGTTATAGACAAACTGACCTATGCTGGAAATAAAGAAAGCTTAAAAGAAGTAATAGATAACATTAGTTTTGTTGAAGGTGACATATGTGACGAAGATCTAATTGATCAACTTGTTTCGCAGAACGATCTTATCGTGCACTTTGCAGCCGAAAGCCATAATGATAATTCAATTGCGGACCCATCTCCTTTTATTCAAACAAACTTAATCGGGACTTTTATAATTCTTGAAGCAATTAGAAAGCACAAGAAGAAACTTCATCATATATCAACTGATGAAGTTTATGGTGATTTAGAGCTCGATGACCCATCAAGATTTACACCAGATACACCATACAATCCATCTAGCCCGTACTCATCTTCTAAGGCTGGAAGTGATATGTTAGTCAGAGCTTGGGTAAGAACATACGGTATTCACGCTACGATATCAAATTGCTCTAACAATTACGGCCCAAGACAACATGTTGAAAAAATGATTCCTAGACAAATCACAAACATACTTATAGGCTCTAAACTTAAACTATACGGAAAAGGAGAAAACGTTAGGGACTGGATACACGTTGATGATCATAATACTGCCGTTTGGCAAATAATTAACAAGGGTGAATCAGGGGAGATATATTTGATTGGCGCAGACGGTGAAAAGAGCAACATTGAGGTATTCAACTTAATTCTCCAAGAGATGGGCAAGGATGAGACCTGGCTTGAACACGTTAAAGATAGGCCTGGCCACGATTTAAGATACGCAATTGATAACACAAAACTAATTGAAGAGCTGGGCTGGTCACCACAATACACTAACTTTGAAGATGGACTACGTGCTACCATTGAATGGTACAAGAAAAACGAAGCCTGGTGGAAGCCTCAAAAAGATACAACCGAAGCTAAATACAGGAAAGTTGAAGCATAAAGTAGATGGCCAATATCCCAAGTACAGAATTTAAGGTAACCGAAACAGAGATTCCTGGCTTACTTATATTTGATGTAAATACAATTACCGATGAAAGAGGATTCTTCCAAGAGAAATTCCAAAAAGAGAAACTAGTAGCTTTAGGGTTACCTGAAGATTTTAAGCCAATTCAACAAAATGTCTCTTATAACAAAGATGCTGGGGTGGTTCGTGGCATTCACGCCGAACCTTGGAATAAATATATCTCTGTAATTATGGGGAGAGTATTTTGCGCATTTGTAGATCTAAGAGAAGGGGAGAGTTTTGGTAGACTCGTACAACTAGAGCTTGACCCAACAAAAGCAGTTTACCTACCCAAAGGCTGCGGAAACAGCTTTATGACACTAGGTGAAACATACTACTCATACTTAGTGGACGCTCATTG
>JAUPUA010000054.1 GCA_030917805.1 Patescibacteria group bacterium | reverse complement strand
TTTAAGTTTGGAAAATAGATCCTCTACGTCGCCATCCATGAAGCTGGTGATATTGCTTCTGCTATAGCCAATGCGGTGGTCAGTTATCCTATCTTGGGGGAAGTTGTAGGTTCTAATCTTTTCGCTCCGATCTCCGCTTCCGATCAGCTCCTTTCTTTTAGAGCTTAGCTCGGCTGCATCTTTATCGAGTTGGATTTGGAGTAGGCGAGATCTAAGAACTTTCATAGCTTTTTCTTTATTTTTGATCTGTGATTTCTCGTCTTGGCAGGTTACGATAAGACCTGTCGGTAGATAGGTAATTCTAACGGCCGAGTCGGTTGTGTTGACGCTCTGCCCACCGTTACCACTGCTTCTAAAAACATCTATTCTAAGCTCTGACTGCTTTATCTCGATGTCGGTTTCTACTGCCTCGGGCATTACGGCTACTGTGGCAGTGGAGGTATGGATGCGACCGGCTGATTCTGTAGTTGGGATGCGCTGTACCCGGTGAACTCCGGCTTCGAATTTGAGTTTTCCGTAGGCATCTATACCCTTAACTTCTATAGTCGCATCTTTGATTCCACCTGATTCGGAATTAGTGGTAGAGATTAACTCTGCTTTAAGGTGGTTGTTTTCGCACCAGCGCAAATACATACGCATAAGTTCTGATGCAAAGAGGCTGGCTTCATCACCACCTGCCCCTGCACGGATTTCGATTATTGCATTTTTACTGTCATTTGGATCTTTTGGAACTAGGAGTAAGCGAAGGGTGCCCTCTAGTTCTTGTTTTCTCTCTAATAGATCTGTTTTTTCTTGCTTGGCCAAATTTATCATGTCTGAGTCTTTTCCGGCGATGATTTCATCTGCTTCTAGGAGTTCTTTTTCAGCTTTTTCTATCTCGGTGTAGCAGTTTGTTATCTCTAGTAGCTCTGCCAGGCGGCGGTTTTTTTGAGAAATTTTAGGGTCGTTAAAAGAGTCTGGGCTAGAAAGCTCGGTATTTAGTTCGCCCAGTTCTTTTAAGAAAGCTTGGTGCTTAGCTTTTTGTGCTTCTGTCATTTGTTTAGTAATTATACCACTGTGCAAGCATGCAGTTGGCTTCGTAGGAGTGGAGACTGGGACTAATTTGTTGGCGGTTAGGCGGTAACTGTGGTAGAATTTATAGTTAATTACGCTAGAACTAAAAGTTTAAGTACTCGGAACAATGGTCGTAAGAAGCTCTGGTGATGCATGGATATCTTATTAGACAAGCCGAACAGAGTAGATCATATCCGACGAGATTTTAAATTATATCTCGGAACCTTTGGCTCGTAGCATAAATTTAAGGAGAGTTTTCAAGAATATGGCAAAAACAATGGATGAACTTCTTTCTGGTTCAACTTCGGTTGATCTATTGAAGGATGGTCAAATTATAACTGCAAAAGTAATCGATATGAGGGGCAAGAGATTGAGCTTAGACCTCGGGCCATACGGCTTAGGTGTTGTACCACGAAGAGAACTTGGCTTTGGCAAAACTTTTGAACTTGGTGACGAAGTTGAGGCTATGGTAATGGATGCCGAGGGAGATAATGGCCAGGTTACTATGAGTATTAGGCGAGCTCACCGTGACAAGGGATGGGCTGTAGTTGAAGAGGCATTAAAGGACGGGTCTATTATCGAAGTTGTTCCAGTTGATTGTAATAAGGGTGGGCTATTAATAGATTTTGATGGTGCGAAGGGTTTCTTACCAGTTAGTCAGTTGTCTCAAGAGAACTATCCAAAACTTTCTGGTTCGCAAGATAAATCTGCAATAGCGGATAGTATTAAATCTCTAGTTGGAAAACCAATGAAGGTAAAAGTTATTGCGCTTGATCGGGATGACAATAAGTTAATCTTTTCAGAGCGTGAGGCAAACCAAAAGGATTCTGGTGAAAGGTTGAAAGATTTTAAACTTGGTGACACTATAAAAGCGAAGATTACTGGAATTGTAGAGTACGGTGCCTTTGTTGAAGCTGGTGGAGTTGAGGGTATGGTACACATATCTGAGCTTTCCTGGAAGAGGGTTGCTTCACCCGAGGATGTTGTGAAGACCGGAGAAGAGCTAGAACTTAAGATAATTTCTTTGGATAATAACAGGTTAGGTCTTAGTTTGAAGCAGATGAGTAAAGATCCTTGGGAGGACGAAGTCAGTAAGCTTGCTGTTGGAGATAAGGTAAAAGCTAAAGTCACTAGAATTACTCCTTTTGGAGCATTCGTTCAGGTTACGCCTTCGGTTGAGGCCTTAGTTCATATCTCTGAAGTTGGAGATGGAGAAGGTAGCGAGCCAGAACAGGTTTTCAAGCTTGGTGAAGAACAGCAGTTCGAGATACTCGATATTAATAATGAGAGTCGAAGAATGTTCTTAGGAATACCAGGTTCAAAAAAGAGCAAAGAGAATGCTAAATCTCCTAAAAAAGATGAGGCTAAAGAAGATAAGGTTGAAACAGAGTAGATTAGCCTATAGCACGATTGTTCAAAGTCAATAATTAAGGAGCCAGCAAATAAAGTGAGCGAAGATTCAACAGAAAGAAGAAGAATAGACATAGCTGGCAGCATAACTGTTGGTGAGCTTGCTGAATTATTAGAGCTTCCTGCTACCAGGCTAATAGGCGAGCTGTTCAAGAATGGAATTGCGGCAACTATTAACCAAAAGATTGATGTTGATACTGCTCAAATTATTGTTGATGAACTTGAGCTTAGCGTAGAGATTGTTTTGCAGGCTGAAACTGCAAAGGCTACTCGTGCTAAAGAGGACGCAGTAGTCGACATGTCTGTTGGAGATTGGAGGCTTAGACCACCGGTTGTGGCGATTATGGGTCATGTTGACCATGGTAAAACCACTCTTTTAGATAAGATTCTAGGTCTTAAGGTTGCGGATGGAGAGGCTGGTGGAATCACTCAGCATATTGCATCTTACCAGGCAAACCACAAAGATAGATTGATAACATTTTTGGATACTCCAGGGCACGAGGCTTTTAGTGCATTGAGGCAGCATGGGGCGGCGCTAACAGATATTGCGGTAATTGTAGTTGCTGGAGACGATGGCGTTAAGCCGCAGACTTTAGAGGCAATTCGGTTTGCTAAAGAAGAAGGAGTTAAGTTGATTGTCGCCATAACGAAAGTCGATAAGCCAGATGCTGATTTAGCGAAAGTTAAACAAGATTTGGTAAATGCAGGATTGACTCCAGAAGAAT
Source organism: Patescibacteria group bacterium (assembly GCA_030917805.1). Lineage (GTDB taxonomy): Bacteria > Patescibacteriota > Saccharimonadia > Saccharimonadales > HK-STAS-PATE-42 > HK-STAS-PATE-42. The sequence goes on along the minus strand of JAUPUA010000054.1, from coordinate 4,254 downwards.
GGGGAGGGGATAGTGTTGTTGTGGAGGTTTCTGCCAAAACTGGCAAGGGCGTGGACGAACTCTTAGATATGATTTTGTTAGTAGCTGATGTTGAAGAGCTGAGGGCAGATTATTCGTCTGGAGCTAGAGGTTTAGTCGTTGAATCACACATGGCAAAGGGTGTTGGGTCTCTAGCGAAGGTGCTAATTACAAAGGGCGAGCTAAAACAAGGTGATAGTATTGTGATCGGTTCTAGTTACGGTAAGGCTAGAATTATGAAAGACTGGAAGGGTGATGATCTTAAAGTAGCCGGGCCAACTACTCCTGTACAGTTGAGCGGTCTAAAATCTTTACCAGATTTTGGAGATACGCTGTTTTCTGCTTCTAATGAGAAAGAGGCTAGAAAGTCTGCCGAAGGGGCTACTCAGGCTACAAAATCTTTAAGCATGAATAGTAATGAGCTACTCAGGGTAATGAGCCACAGGAATGAATTAATGGTCATGCCAGTTATTGTTAAGGCGGATGTTGCTGGTTCTCGTCGTTCGGTGGTGGATTGTATACAGCTAGTTGCAACTGGTGAGGTTGAGGCGAAGGTGATTGGTTCTGGCGTCGGTGATATTACAGAAAGTGACGTGATGTTGGCTTCATCTAGTGGGGCAGTAATTTATGGATTCCACGTTAGTGCGCCGCAAGAGATTAGAAGGATGGCCCAGAATATAGGTGTGAAGATTAGGGATTACAAGATTATTTATGAGTTGATTGATGACGTTAAGGTTAATCTAACTAATCTGCTTGAACCGGACATTGTTGATACTCCAATGGGGAGGTTACTTGTGAGAGGGGTATTTAGAACTACCGAAGAGGAGCTGGTTTGTGGAGGTGAGGTCACGAAGGGCGCGATTTCAGCGGGGTATAGGACTAAAGTCTATAGAGGTGAAAAAGAGATCGGAGATGCAGAGATCACTTCTGTACAGGAAAAAAATCAGGAGGTGAAAGAAGTTAGGGTAGGTACGATGTGTGGGCTCAAACTCCGACCAGAAGGAAAGCTAAAGATTGATATTGATGATAGGCTAGAGGTTTATAAACGAGAAATTGTTGAAAAGACTCTGTAGCGCTATCTTAGATTGGTCGGATTATAGTAAAAGTTTTACTTTTTGCTATAATGCTTAAGTATCAGTAAAGATAATTAAAAAGCCGAAGGAATAAATTATTATGGATCCAGTTCAAGGTGGGCAACAGCAACCAGTTCAGCCTCAGCAGCCCGTGCCACAGCCGGTGCAACCACAGATACAACAGCAACCAGTTCAGCAGCCTATGCCAGCATCCCCACCTCAGCCGCAACCAGCTGCGCAGCCACAGATGCCTCAGCTCAATGATCAATTCTTGCAAGAGGTTGGTCTTGGTGTTCTGCCAGAGGTAGAGCGTAGTGGCATGCTTGAGCAGATGAAGAAGACGCTTGAGACGAATGTTGGAATGGAGATCTATAAGAATCTCCAGGATCACCAGCTTCAAGAGTTTGAAGGTTTTATGCCGTTAAATGATGAAAATGGACAGGTGATAAATTCTGAAGATGCGGCGAATGCGAATGCACAGCGTTGGCTAGATGTAAATGTACCAACTTACAAGACTAACCAAGCCTTGCAACCTTATCTAAATGACCCAGCTAGAATTCGTGATTTTGCTGCAATGAACTGGCTACAGCGCAACTTCCCGGCTTACCGTGATGTTGTGGCGGCAGAGCTTAATAAGCTAATGACCGAGGTTCGAAATAATGTTTCGCAGATTATTGAGGCAGTTATGGGTCCTCAAAACTTGAATCAACCACAGCCACAACAGATGCCTCAGCAGAATCTTCAAGACCCAAACCAGAATATCGGTATGCAACCACCAGTTGCCCCTGCAGCTTAAATCCTTAGTTTACTTCGATAGCCGTTTAGGAATTCTTTTGTGGTCATCTCATTCCTGCCAGGGAGTTTTAGTTTTTCGATGTTGAAGTGTCCTTTTGAAGTTTGGAGTGAGAGTGGGTTATCTTCATGTTTTTCATCAGAAATACTGGCTTGGGTAACTGTAATGGTTAGTTTTGTGCCATCTTTTAACTCAAGGTCTAATTTGGATCCTGGCCAACCCAGATAGGTGCGGACTTCGCGCCCTAGCTGTTCCGCTGGTTTGGATAAGTCTAGAATGGAATCTGATCTTTGCATAAGAGGGCAGATTGTAGGTTGTCCGGTTTGTTCTTTTGGCTTTGGAACTCCTTCGGAAAGAAGTTTTGAGATTTCTGTAGCGCCTAAGTCTCCAAGTCTGCTGGCAAGATCTTGTTTGGATTCTTTTTTAGTCAGTTCTAGCTCCAGCTGTGAATAGATAGGCCCAGAATCCATTCCAGCCGTAAGACTCATTATTGATACTCCTGTTTTGCTGTCGCCATTCAGAATGGCGGATTCTATGGGTGTTGGCCCGCGATACTTGGGGAGTAGTGACGGGTGAAGATTTATAATTCCTTTTGGGAAGATATTTATAATTTCTTGGGATATTATCTTGCCGTAGGCGGCAAGTACTCCAACTTCTGCTTTAGTCTCAAACAGTTTTCTGGCTAATTCTTCAGTATCTTTCGGAATAAAAAGTTCAATGCCATGCTTAGAGCTAAATTCTTCAACTTCGAGCTCTCTTTTGTTGCGAGATTTAGTGCCTTTCTCGCTAATTATTATTAGCTTAATGTTGACCTCAGATTTTAGTAATGCATTTAGAATTGGCAGCGTGGTAGTGCAACCGCTAGCCAGTCTTTCATTCCCAAAAAATACTAGATTATGTTGCATATGCTGTTTTTAACGATTGAAGATCCCACGTTTTTCAACTTCTGACTGAGTCAAGGTTATCATGCTATCAGTTTTTGGGTCGTACTCTTTGAAGTAGCCGCCTTTATCTTCCGAGAGAGCACGATCTAGAAAGAGGAGGCCATTAATATGGTCTACTTCGTGCTGCAAGACTTTGGCCTCGTAGCCACGGGCCGTGAACTTTACTTCGTTGCCTTCTTCATCCAGAGCTTTTATCTTTATTTTAGGGTAGCGGGGAACTTTGGCATGTACTCCGTGAACAGACATACAGCTTTCATCGTCTTGAATTGGGGCGCCTTCATACTTTGTTATCTCTGGGTTAATTAGCGCGTAGAATTCACGCTTTTCGTAATTATTGAAGTCACTTCTAATTAGAACGACTCGCCATGGTTCGTCTATCTGTGGGGCTGCTAGGCCTACGCTAACGTAGCGTTTTTCGCCCTCTTCCCATTCTTTTAGAGTGGCGCGCATAGTGGCTAGGAGCTCTTTAATTTCTTTAGATTTTGGATCAGCTATCTTTGATTGTTTGTGCAGGGAAGGATGAGGGTCTAAAATTACCTTTTTGGTCTTGATTTGTGCCATAATTAAACTAATTATAACAGAGATATGGCACCTATGAATAAAAAAGCAAGGATGGAGTATAAGGGGCGGAAGTTTGAACTTGATTGGATTAAGGATTCGGAGTTTGAAAAGTATAAGCCAATAATACAGGTTTATGGAATTATCTATGATAAGAATATGAATGTCTTGATTGGGCGTAAGAACTCAGAGAAGCCTTGGGCTTTGATGGGTGGTACTCCTGAAGAAGGGGAGGAGGTTCTAGGAACTTTAGAGCGAGAGCTGATTGAAGAGGCAGATGTTACTTTTAAGAATCCAGTACTCTTGGGTGTACAGAGGGTTGTTGAGGTGGATGACGAGGGCAATTCTATAGGCAAGCCTTTCTATCAATCTAGAGTCGTCGCTGAAATTGATCAAGTGTTGGAGCAGACTGAAGATCCGGATAAAGGTACTGTATGGGAGAGAAAGTTTGTACCAATCGACGAGGCAGAGGATTATTTAAAGTGGGGACAGGCTGCGGTAGCAATGATTGAGGATGCAAAAGAGATAATAGAAGCAGCCCTAAAGAAGTGATAGAGGGTCGATGTCGAATGTCCAGTTGGTGGGGAGGTGATCTTGGATGATGTTGAGAAGTTGGTTTCTGTTAGTGGATTTAATGATGATCTGATACTGGTATTTGTTACCAACGCGCTCCCTAAAAGCCGGGGTTGGTCCGACTATTTGAGGTAGGGGGGCTTTAAGTTTAGATTTTATCTCAGAAACTAGAGCTTGGGCGGCCTTAAAGGCAGAAGCCTCTGTTGGGTACCTTCCGGTAAGCTGGAGTTGGTAGCGAAAGGGTGGGTTGAGACTAGCCCGTCGTTCCTCGAGTTCTTTTTTGTAGAAACCTTCA
>JAUPUA010000015.1 GCA_030917805.1 Patescibacteria group bacterium | reverse complement strand
TTATTAGTAAGTGGAACTCATGTGTAGGGTGTACGATCAGGAAGTTGTCTATAGCGGCTACTGTTCTATCCTTTATGGATTCCTGGAGGGTATCCTTGCAAAACTCACAAGTCATTACTTGTTGTTCCAGCGCTCAATACTCTCGGCAATACGTTTCTTGGCAGACTCAACGTCTCCCCAGCCAAGAACCTTAGTCGTCCCAGCCTTCTTTAAATCTTTATAATGATTAAAATGGAACTCAACTTCTTCTTTCCATCTTTCACCAAGATCGTCTAGAGTTGTAAGCCTCTTGTTCTCACTTCTGTCATCGCTAGCTACACAAATAATCTTATAGTCCATTTCTCCCTCATCCTCAAAGTCTAGGACTCCTAGAATCTTACACTCCACAACAGTTCCAACAGGGATTGGCTCAACACATACTACTAATGTATCTAGAGCATCACCATCTTCATCTAAAGTCTGTGGCATAAAGCCGTAGTTAGCAGGCTTAGGGAAGATGCTCGGCTCAACTCTGTCTAGTTCAAAGAATCCTCCATCAGCGTTGTACTCAAGTTTTAGGACGCTTCCTTGGGGGATCTCTATAACAGAGTTAACAATCCCGTTTTTATAATCTCCCGGTTCAATAATATCGTGAAAGTTCATAGTAAAGATTTACTCCTCAGTTTTGGCTTCGGTCTTTTCTTCTGGCGCAGCTTCTTCTTTTGGTTCCTCAACTACTTTTTCTACTGGTTTTGGGGGAAGAGCATTAACAGTCTCTTTATCAAACTTAGTAGCAGGCTTAAGCCTCGTATTTTTGCCTGCACGTTCACGCATATAAGTTAGATAATTCCTACGGACCTTCTGTCGTCGTAGAACCTCTACATTAACGACACTTGGAGCATTGAGCATAAATCCTTTTTCAACCCATACGCCGCTTGCTAGCTTTCTGACCAGAATTGAATTGGCAATTCCACCTTTATTTCTTACTCTGATAACTAGGCCTTCAAATATTTGAACGCGTTCTTTGTTGCCCTCTTTAATCTTTTGGCTAACCTTAACCACATCACCAGGTCTAACATCGACTACAGCGTGCTTCTTAAATTTGTTGGCGACCTCTAAAACTTTTTGATTCATCTTCTCTTGTAGTTATCTTTTTTCAAGCTATTTGATAGATTATAGCAATAAACCCTACCCCGTTGCAACCATATTAATCATCAATTGAGCTATAATCTTAAAAACAATAAAAGGCTTAAGCTATAAATTGGAGTTTAAAGATTTCTAGTGCAACAAAACTACAAACAAATTAGAAAAGATAGTTTACTTTCTGATAGACCAGTTAGAGATTCCTCCGCCCCGCGTGCAGTTCTGGGTAGCTTATTACAACTCGCCAAACGCTCAAATGCAAACTCAATACATTTTTATATTCAATCTACTTCAGGGCTAGAACAGGTAGACTGTGCCTTTAATATCTTGGGTAAGCTAGAGCCAGTGGCTAAGAAGTTTTCAAACAAGATACTATCTGAAATTGTAGGTTTTATAAAAGATTATTCTAACCTCGAGAATAACCCGCTCAAACAAATTCAGGTTGCCAACCTATTAGTTCCAGAATTAATATCCAGCAGAGTCATCCAGATCAACAACTCAACAGATCACTCACCCTCAGCCCAGTTAGTTATCGAGCTCTTTGGCTCGTACTCTGACGGCACACCCGGCCTAAAAGAGTTAGGTCTGTCGGCTAGAGAGGCAGAGGAATATAAATCTCATTTATCTGAGAAGAAGGGAATAATCCTGGTTAGCTCGAGCGATCTCATTACGGCACAATCTTTTATACTTAGCTGTTTAAGTCTCCCGAATCTAAGTTCTCTGCCCACCCTTGTCTTTGATTCAACCTCCCTCTTCGACTATAAAGGCTTTGAGTCTAGGTTCAGCATTATTTCTACCCCAATCAGCACAAGAACTGTATCTATTGCTAAAAACGCGCTCCTTTCTAACCCTTCTCTCGTAGTCTTCGCAGACTACGCAAATAGCCAAATTGCCCCCTTAGCAGCAGAGCTCGCCAACCATGGAAAGCTAGTATTTATGGTGACTTCAGAAAAGTCTGCTGTAGCTGGTCTTCTGAAATCTCTTAATAACTCTTTTGATGCAATGTCATTTATCCAAGAGCTAGTTTGCTCCATATCTTTAAGCCCAATAAAATCAGTTAGCTCGAGTGCCTCAGACCACATTTTGAACTCTGATCTGATAGATAATGTCAGTCACTTCTTTGGGGTAGATAACCTTAAGGTTTGGAATGATCTGCTTAATAGGGCGGGCCAAGCTAAAGTCACAAATCTGGCTAATCTAAAGTTCCCTAAAGCTACTAGTTATGGAGCCCGGACTAATTTAGTTGAGTTGCTATTTATGTCATCAGAACTGAAAAAGACCTTAGTAACAGGAGGTAACATTACCGAAGAACTCTTAACTTGGCGCGCAATACGATCCGGGATGTCGACTCGTCGCCATAACGGACTAGTTCGCTCCTTAAGTGGTGAGTTAGATATTGCCGATGTAATTGAAGTCTGCCAATAAAAAGAAACTCCACGAATCTTGTGGAGTTTCTTTAACTTTTTATCCTTCAACTACTTCTTCTTTGGAGCTTCGTTTCTACCAAGATTCTTTTTAGTCTCTGTATAAGTAGTTACTTTTCGAAGTAGTGGGTTATACTTCTTAAGGCTGATTTTTTCAGTTACATTTGGCCCCTTTGTTGTGTAGTAATCTCTACGACCAGTCTCCTCACAAACTAAGCCTATGATCTTCCTCTTCTTCGATTTCTTCCCTTTTGTCTTTTTTGCCATCTTTATTAAAATACCTTATCTAAAAGTGTTAAATTATGATTATAACAGATTAGATCTAACTTTTTCTAGTCCCACTCAGATCTTGTTGTGTCAAACTGGAGCCGCCCATGAGGATTGAACTCATGACCTCATCCTTACCATGGATGCGCTCTACCACTGAGCTAGGGCGGCGTGATTAATTCAATTATAACATCTATACTATGTGAGCTTTAATTAAAGAACTGAATAACCGAGTCTAAGGATACCCGACCTCCTTAAAACTTCTGCAAAATAAAACTACTTTAGCGTAAATGGAGGATACTTATCTGTAGTTAGCAAGAATGCATATGCGCTGACCCTTGCTCCCCACCTACCTACTCCAACTACAAAATCAAAAAGGCTCCTAGGATATTTGCCAGTGAATAAGATTGCGAACCATGCAATGATTGTCACTACGAGCATCGCAAAAGTAAGAAATACTAAAACAATATAGTGAGGTAAAGCCAATATCCACTTAACAAGAGGCAGGTAGCGGTTAAGATCCTTCTTTACATCAGGGTACTCAATATTAAGGTGTACAGACTGCTTATCAGTAGTTGAAGGATACTTATCGGTTAGTAATAAGAGATATGCCATTACTCTATAGGAGAATCTATTAAGCTCTAAAGCAAAATCAAACCACCACCTTGGGTACTTCTGTCTAATAACAATCATTAATGCAGTTGCAGCGAAAAGCCCACCAGTGATTCCTCCTGCCTCATCTGAAGACATGCCTCCACTTAGGATGCCAACTAATAATAAGACCGGTATACTCCAGATTATTCTAAAGAACGAACTTAGTTTATCTGGTTTAGTGGGGTAGTCGATTTCAAAACTCACTGGATACTTATCTTTAGATGCCATATGGGACTCCTTTTCTATGTGATTATCTAATATTAAGCTTAGCAAATGTAGTCCAATTCTCTTAATCTACACAAGACTACCAGTAGGCTCATAGTGTGTGGTTGCTGGTAATAATAACTTAGAGTGATGCTATTTAATTAGCCTTCTACCCAAGGCAGCTCGTTCTTACTGTTAGCCATTCGATCCATCTCAGCTCTTTGTGTAGCTACAGTACGAATCAGGGCTGGCTCAACCTTATCCATATCTGTTCTGATCTCACCGAGAGAAGTGTATTCTGGCCACTCATCCCAGTACCGACGACAGAATACTGCCTGCGGGTCGGGTTCTCTAGTAGTAACAATCTCCTCCATATGTTTATCCCTCAC
>JAUPUA010000075.1 GCA_030917805.1 Patescibacteria group bacterium | reverse complement strand
GGGGTATATCCCCCTTATTCTACCTGTTAAAAGACACTATTCTCCTACTATATATATAATATGTTGTTGTTGTGGGGGATTCCTTTGTACTCATATAAATCTACTCCCTACAGTTAGGAGTCTCTTAGGTACTTAAAAAAATATAGGAGAGGTATATATAGGGCTTGAGTAAATGAGTAAATGAGTATACACTAGAAGTATGAAAAGATTAAACATAGATTTAGAAGAAGAACTCCACAAGGAACTTAAAATAAAAGCAGCCGAGGGAGGTTACACTATTTCGGAATACATCCGTTCTCAAATAGAAATGTTAGTAGTCCACAAGCCTGACGTAGTAACTTATCAGTCAGCTAAAATTATAAAAGAAGTTAGCGATTATAAAGACAAAGAGTTTAAGGGCAATCTAAAAGGTGAGTGTCGTAACGGACACTTAACCAACAAGATAACTGGCAGATGTTCCCAGAAGGACTGTAAGTACAGCTAATGTTATACACACCCCATAAAAAGCAATTAGCTGTCCACCAAAGCCCTTCACGGTTTAAAGTTCTTAACTGGGGCAGACGAACAGGTAAGTCTATGTTTGCCTTAGAATATGTCTTATACGAAGCTATGCGTAGACAAGGTAGATATTGGATAGTTCTTCCTACTTATCGGCAAGCTAAAGATATTTACTGGAAACAATACATCCGTACTCTTATTCCTCAAGAACTTATTAAAGAAAACAACAACGTAGATTTATCAGTCACTCTAAATTATATCGAAGACCAAGCTAACGGAATCAAACACGATAAGAGTAAACCACCCTCTACGATAGAACTTAAAGGCTCCGATAATGCCGACCTCTTGCGTGGTGCTGAAGTCAATGGGTTTGTTTTTGATGAATATGCTTATCACGATCCAGATGCTTGGAAGTTAGTCTTTGAACCTATGATGCTCTCCACTAAAGGGTTTGCTATGTTTATTAGTACCCCTAATGGATTCAATCACTTCTACGAGCTGTATATGTATGCTCAGGGCTACAAAAAGACTGACACTGGGGGATTTGAGCTAGTTCATAAAAAAGGTCGCCCTGGATGGTTCTATTCACACGCCACACCGTATGACAACCCTACCATCTCGAACACTGAAATAGACCGTATTAAGAGTGAGAACTCTCCAGACCAGTTCGCCCAAGAGTATATGGCAGAGTTTAAAAAGATGGAAGGTCTGGTTTATAAGCAGTTCGATAGAGCTATTCACGTCATTAGTCCTGACAAGGTTCCTCTTACTGGTTCTTACGTTGTAGGGATAGACTTTGGTTTCACTAACCCTACTGCTGTACTTTACGTTTTAATAGACTACGACCAAAACTGGTACGTCTTTGATGAAATCTACGAAAGAGGCAAAACCATAAACGACATCGCTTCAATCATAAAAGAAAAAGCAGCAGGTAAAAACATAATGACCTATGTAGGAGATTCAGCCCAAGCCGAACATATCGCTAACTTAAACCAGCAAGGTATCCCTTGTATTCCTATCTCTAAAAGAAAAGACTCTGTATCAGCAGGTATTAACTTAATCCAAGAAGCCTTAAAACCTAGAGAACAGTTAAGTGGAAAACCCAAACCTAAATTATATGTCTCCTCTACCTGTATCAATTTAATAGAAGAGTTTGAGAAATACCGATACCCTAGTGACGATGCCAAGAAGAACGCTAAAGAAAACCCCACCCCCAAAGATGACCACGGACTAGATGCTCTTCGATACCTTAAATTGTTCTTCCAGTACGAACTAAACAAAGAAGAAGACTTCTATGATGAGTCTGACTTATTTAATAACGGATTCTACCGATGACCTACATCAATGACATCCAGAGATTAATTGAAACTATCGACTTTGGAGATGTTCAAGTCACTGTTAAACGCCACACGAAAAAAACCCACCAAATAATTATTCACGCCTACGAGTCACACAAACCCAAAGATAACGCCAATGCTGCTGCTCTGATTATGCAGATGATTAAAAACGCCTACTTACAAGAGTATTCAGGGTCTATTTCTTTTACTGTGGTATTTCATAAGGGCAAGATTACCAGACTTATTAAGCAGGAGAATATGCAAGTAGACTATGTTGACCAAGTTAAGGATAAACAGTATAGTAAAGTAAAACCACAGGAGAGGGACTCCACGGATAAATAACCAAGGAGAATTATATGGAAAAACAAATCGATAAAGATTATTCAGCAGATAAAGATGCTATCCGAACTGTGGTAGACACTTTTGACGAAAAAGAGTCAATGCTCATTTCAAAAGTAGAAGACTCACTATCATTCAAATCTAAAGTAACCGACTCTAGACTTTCAACTATTATATGGGAGAGAGCTGGTAGAGTTATGGGTCAAATGCCTAGTGGGGTGGTTAAAGCCCTTACAATGAAAGATAAAGGCAAATCAATGTTAATGGATGTTATCTTACAAAGATATATCCAACCTAACGCTAATTCACAATTCACTCACCTTACCAAGTTAAGAATGTGGGATCTATACTCAATGGTCTACGGAGTGATGCCAATGATGTATGACTACCGTATAGATGATGAGTATGTTGGACCAGACTGCTGGTTGATACCTATTCGTAACTGGATTCCTCAAAGAGGTAAAGTATCTATCCAAGACTCTGATTATAACCACGTTGAAAGTATGGTATCAGTGAGATGGCTAGAAGATAAACTAGACTCTAAACTAGGCGACTGGAATAGGTCTGTCTTAAAAGAAATTATCAAAAAAGCCAAAGAAGGTAGTAGCTCTAAAAAAGAGTCACGAGATGAAAGCTATGTCGAACAAGACCGTGATCAAGACCCTAAAACCCAAACAGGTAAATCTGCTCAAGTTAAAATAGTAACTCGCTACGAAGCTGGTAAAGATGGTAAGTGGGTAACATTCTGTCCTGACTACGACAACAAAGTTATTAGAGACATCCCCAACCCTCACAAGAATGGAAGAATACCTATTGTATTAAAATACTGCTTCCCTCTAGTAGATTCAATCTACGGACTAGGTGACTTTGAAAGAGGTAAAACTCTCCAGTACGCTATGGACTCACTAATAAACCTCTACCTAGATGGTGTGAAGATGAGTATATTCCCTCCAACCATTATGAACCCCAACGGAATCGTGCCTTCAAGTGTACGCTACAGCCCTGGTGCTAGATGGCTAGAAAATATGCCCAACTCAATCCGACCTTATAATACTTCTCCACAAGGTCTATCTACCTTCCAATCTACCTATTCGTTCTTAATAGGCTCTATGCTTAATCAAAACGGAACTACCGATACTGCTGCTAATTCAGAATCGACCTCAGACCCAGGCTTCGGTAAAACTCCACAGGCATTACAGATGCTCCAACAACGTGAGAACACCAGAGATAACTGGGATAGGTTTATGATGGAACAAGCAGTAGAAGAGCTGTATGACGGATTCGTTAATCTAACAGCTAAAAAACAACCAAAGCCAATCAAGCTAGACTTGTTCGGTGCAGAAGTAGAACAAATAACCGAACTATATCCAGATGTAGCAGAAATACTTAAAGTATCTGAATCAGGTGAATACGGACAACTCACAATTAAGCCAGATAGCCTAGGTAAAGACTGTAGCTATCGTTATTACATAGATGCCAACTCAACTAGTAGAAAAGATGATGCTCAACAATCAGAAGCTCTTACAGCTCTATTAGTGGCAGTATCTAAAATCCCTGGTCTTAACCAAGAGTTAGCCAAGAATGGCACCAAGTATGATATTGGTGAACATATGAAACGTATCTTTGCTACATCAGGTGTAGAAGGTTATGACAAAATCCTTACTCAAATGAGTCCTGAAGAAATGATGGAAGCTCAAATGCAAGCTCAAGGTAATCCAGCAGCACCACAGCAAATGGCTGGTGGACAAGGCGGAGATGTAACAGCTCCATCAATAGCCGAGCCTATGAGTCCAGAGCAGATGGCAAGTATGGCATATCCAGAAGGTGTAGACCCAAATACCATACCAGCTCAGGCTAATCCAGAAACAGGACAGATGGCTTATATCCCACAGAAGCTAGACATTAACCCATTAAACATAGAAGACCCAGAAATAGCCCAAATAGCTCAAGATTTATTTAGTTAAAGGAGGAGAGTATGAATACCGACATAGTAGTAGAAGGACTGGAGTTTAGTATCACTCAAGACAGTCCAGTAGAAGCCCAAGAAGAAACCAAAGACAAACAAATAGCTAATCTAGTTGACCACCCAGGCTGGCTAGAGATAGTTAAAGTAATGGAAGAAAAGGTTGAGTTCTATAAAAAAATGTCTGGTGTTGATACCTCTAAAATGAATCTAGAAGAAATAGGTCAGAAGTTTATTGTTTCTAATTTAGTAGCAGATGAATTACAAGGTATATTAAACTTGGTAAATCAGACAGCTAACGAGATTAGAAAACGTGAAAAAAAATGATGAAAAGATAGAGTTTTCTATCTCCCAAGAGGAGTTAGATAAAAAGTGGGCTGATGCCAAAGCTAGTATGCAAGGTCACTCTTGGATACAGCAAGGTACAGAGATTAAGTGCGACAGTTGTCCATTCCCACACTCATTTTATATAGAGCCTGGAAATATCTTAAAAGGTATTGACGAAGACGGTAACCCTATTATAGAGGCTGTATTGACACAGCAGTAACATATGCGTTATAACTAAATCAGAAATATTATTTCAGGGCGTAGCCAAGAGCCTGGTAAGTCAAACGTGGGCAGTCATTAATAAAGGGAGAAGGTATGGAAGAAACCACACCAGAAGTAGAAGAAACTACTTCGACTACCCCAAGTCAAGAGCAAACAGAATCTGAAGAAGTTACAACTGAAGAATCTGCAACTGCAAGTGACGAGGTAGCTGTAGAGCCAGAAGAAGTAAAGTCCGAGGAGGAACCAGTAAAGAAGCGTTCAAACCGTCTAGAACGTAGATTTGCTAAAATGTCTCAAAAGCACCGAGAGCAAGAGGAAGAAATCAGAAGGTTAAGCTCAATGCAGCCAACCGTAGAGACACCACCTCAAGTTCCATTTGACCAAGAAATTACTGTAGATCAGTATGGTCAAGATGTTGCGAGACAAGCAAAAGCTGCTGCCAGTGCTGAAATCCAGCAAATAAGGTACGAACAAGCACTCAAAGAACGTGCAGACAACTTTGAAAGAGATGTAGATTATATTGAACGGAAGTATGATGTCTTGAATGAAGATAGTGCAAACCACGACAGTAAGATTAGTTCTAAAGTCGCCAGTATGTACGAAAAGCTCAGTAAAGATAACCCAAATGTTCGTTTAAAAGATATAGTCGAAGATGTTATGGATATAGTTGAACGTCAATCTGCTCACTCAAGTGCTGAAACCTCTGCCTCTGTTGCAAAAGCTGCTGCCGAAACATCAATTAAACCTGATGCTACAAGTGGCAAAGAACCAAAGAAGGGCTTTGAAGAACTCTCATTACGAGAGATGGAAGAACAACTCGGTTTTAACCAGTAGCATCTAGAAAACGGAGAAATTAAATGGCTGCTCAAACAACCACTCTGTTATCTGCTGAAGTTTCAACCTATTACGAAAGAGTATTTTTAGCTCGTGCAATGAAGCGTTTAATCCACGAAGAAGGTGCACAACGTAAAAGCCAACCAGTAGGAGAAGGTAAGGTCGTAAACTTTACTCGATACACCCCTCTTGCTGTAGCTACTGCTGCTCTATCTGAAGGTGCAAACCCATCAGAAACAGATTTAACTGCTTCTACCGTATCTGCTACACTTGCAGAACGTGGTAGCCAAGCAAAAATTGCTCGATTCTTGAGTACAACCTCAATCGACAAAAACAACAAAGAAAAAATAGAAGTATTCGGTCAAAATATGGGTGAGTCACTAGACACACTATGTAGAAACGAACTCGTAACTGGTGGAACAGACCAACTAGCTGGAGGTAATTCACTTATCTCTGCTGTAGCTGCTTCTAACACTATGAGCGTATCTGAAATCAAAAAAGCTGTTAGAACCCTAGAAGGTAATAACGCTATGCGATATGATGACGGATTCTTCCTTGGTAAGATTCAACCTTACACTTGGTACGACCTAGTTGGTGATACAACTTGGGTTAACGCTAAAACTTATAGTGATGTAAAAGACCTCTATAAGGGTGAAGTTGGAGAACTGTTTGGAGTAAGATTCTTGCTTACAAACAATGGTCACACCACTAGCTCAACTGTAACTGTGTACTCTAACTTGATACACGGTAAAGAGTCATTCGGTGTACTCGACCTAGCAACTGATAGTCCAAAACTGTACATTAAGACACCTGGTTCACAAGATACTAGTAACCCTGCTGATAGATATTCAACTATCGCTTGGGCTGGTTCTTACGTTGCCAAAGTGCTTAATAGCAATTGGGTTATCAATGTGAAGACTGGAGCAACTGCCTAGATTTAATCTAGTCAAGTTCCTAACCACTGCACTCTCCTTATTGGGGAGTGTTTTGGTATATGATATAATCTGCTTATGGATAGACAACACGATATAGCAATGATAGATAAAGAGTTGAGAAGACCAGGTCTGACTGACTTTCAGCGTAAGCAATTATTAAGAGCCAAAGATAACATATTAAA
>JAUPUA010000047.1 GCA_030917805.1 Patescibacteria group bacterium | reverse complement strand
TGATAGTTTCTGGCTGGCCAATTACTTCTCTTGAGAGTTCTTTTTCTAGGCTTCTAAGATCTAAATCAGATCTTCTGGATGGTTTAATACGCGATGCAGGTATATTTGTGCTGGCGGATAGAGCTTCAATTACGTCGTCTGTCGTTAAGCTGGGCCATTTCTTGGTGTTGTCTGCTGTCTTGGCTAGAGCTTGTTCTAGATCTAATCTTTCCTTTTTAAGCATGGCTGCAGTTTCATAATCTTCAGCCTCTAGGGCTTTTTTGAGTTGCTGGCTAACTCTAGCTATACTTTGCGCTAAGTTTTCGTGGATGGCATCTACTTCGCTGTTAATACGATCTTTCTTTAGATTCAATTTTGCTGCGGCCTCATCTATTAGGTCGAAGGCTTTGTCTGGCAAGTGGCGATCCTGGATGTAGCGATTGCTTAGTTCCACAGCATCTTGCAAGGTAGATTTTGGTATCTTTATTCTGTGGTGAGCTTGAAAGTTATCTTTACTGGCAAGGAGCATATTATAAGCTTCGTTTTCACTTGGTTCACTGATTTCGATAGTTTGCAGTCTTCTGGCAAGTGCTCTATCTTTTTTGATGTGCTTATTGAACTCTTCAAGAGTTGTGGCTCCAATTAATTGTAGGTCTCCCCTGGCAAGTGCCGGTTTTAAGATGTTTCCTGCCTCTAAGCCACCTTCTGCACCACCAGCTCCGTTTAGCATATGAATTTCATCTATAAATAAGATGACATCCTTCTTTTTGGATGCTTCTTTGATAATCGCTTTTAATCTTTCTTCAAAATCTCCTCGATAGCGGCTCCCAGCGATTGTATCGACAAGATCAATGTTTATAATTTGCTTACCTGCTAGGCTCTGTGGAACATCACCGACGGCTATTCTTTGGGCGAGGCCTTCGACGATGGCTGTTTTACCAACCCCTGGCTCACCGATAATTACGGGGTTATTTTTTTGTCTTCTGCCAAGAATCACAGTCATTCTTTCAAGTTGAGGTTCTCGTCCATAAAGTGGGTCTAGCGCCCCTGCCTCAGCTTTTTTGTTGAGGTTGGTTCCAAAATATTCTAAGGCTGATTTTTGCTTGACCTTCTTAGGTTTTGACTTTAAGTTAGGGTTAGGATCTGACTCTAATGGTTGAGTTTGCTCGTTGGTGCTTGGGTCTAGAGACGAATCTCTCTCTTGAATTAAAAAATCTTCGATGGCATCTAAGAGTTCTATCTTAGAGACCCCACTTACGATAAGTGCAGAACTGAGTTTAGGTGAAGCTTGCACGAGGATTGAGTAGAGAATATGTTCAGTACCGCAGAGTTTACGATTGAAGGCCTCCGATATCTCGAGACCACCTTCTAGTATCTTTTGTATAGAAGGGTCGATGGTGCTGGTGACTATTTGTGGGCCCTGGGCTGGGCTAGAGTTTGCAAGTTTATCCACTGGAATACCAAGAGAGAGCTCAATTCGGTTGAGGTCTACACCACTACCCTCGATGAGTCTCGATGCTGTGGATTTTCTGTTAGTTGTTAAACCGAGCAGGACATGCTCCTCTTTCAATTTTCCAACGCTAGAGTTTAGAGCTATATGAAATGCCCTTGCTATGCTTTCTTTGGCATTTTCGGTCAGTCTTGATGAGATATCTACTTGTGAAAATATCATAGTTTGATAGTGATGGTACCCTCTCTAAAGTTTCAGTTTGAATTATAGCAAATTTAGCACTTAGGGCAATAGAGTGCTAAATTTGCAAGCACCACCTTTTACTACTTGGTCGTCTTTGACTTTTAGATTAGGTGGTTTTGTCTCAGGAGTTGTTCTAATTTAGGTCGGTCGAAGCCTACTATGTAAGTATCTTTTATCTTAGTTACCGGGACACCCATTTGCTTTGTTGCTTCTACTACATCTTTGGCAGCCTGTTCATCATCTTCGATGTTAATCTCGTCGAATTCAAGGCCTTTTTCTGTAAGCCAGGCTTTTAGTTGATGGCAGAATCCACACCAGCTTGTACTGTAAACGGTTATATCTTTCATGGTCTTATTCCTTTTTATAGTTCTGTAGTTTTAAGTTTACTGTTTGAGGAGTGTTTTGTCTAATTGTAGCTGATGTGAAGGTGTAGAGGCTTAGACTTGAGATCACCGAGATTAAAAGAAGGATTAGGACTTTGGCGGTGTTTCTGGGGTATGGATTAAACGGGAACGCGACATCTATTATTCTGATCATGTTGGCTACCACTAGAGATACTATTGCTGGCGCTACTACTGCCGGAATAACTATACTGCCCATTTGCGCATACAGCCCAGATATTAGAATAGAGGCTGCGAAGATAATGAGTAGAGTTGCCCTGCCCTGCCTTTTTTTTGTTACTTCGTAAGCAGTTAACGTGAGAGCTCCTATTAGCAAGAAGTCGGGTCGGTTTGTTCCAGTTATAAAGCCTAGTGGCTCGCCTAATCCAAAGATAGACTTTACGGTCTGGATAGTTGCTTGGCCTACAGAACTGTAGTTTTTTAGGGCTTCTAGGCCGGATGTAATCTTTATAAAATCCCTATTTTTAATAGTTATATAAACATTTAGAGCTAGTATTAGAATTATCCCAAATATGGATAGCACAGGGATCAGTTTCTTGAAGCTTAGAATATGGTAGCGTAATTCAGTAGATCGTGAAATTATAATAGCTAGTATTAATGCGATTGGTAGACCTAGCGGCTGCAATGTTAGCATAGCTAGTGAGGCAGCACCGCCTAGAAGAAAGTACCTCTTTCTAGATGCACGTACGCTGGTCGAGGTGATCAGTAACAAGGATAAAGTTAGTAAAGAGCCAAAGAAGAGTAAGTCCATCCCTGGTAAATGTGCCTGGTGGGATAAAAGGATTATAAGTGGCGCAAGGGTGCAGAGTATAAGGTACGTATAAGGGAGATAACGGTTACGGTACTTTATGTATAGGCTTGCAGCAATAAAGACTATGGAGCTTGCGAGCATAAGAAGCGTTGGTAGTCTTAAAGCTATTATTTGATGCGCTGGAAGTGCTTTTAGGCTAAGGTTTTGGAGCATTCCATTAAATAAGTCATAGGGACTTTCTAGGAGGCTTCTGAGTGGCCTTACAGATTCTAGGCG
>JAUPUA010000027.1 GCA_030917805.1 Patescibacteria group bacterium | reverse complement strand
TGGTGCCAGAGGCGATTTGGAGGCATTTAACAGCGAGAAGATTGCTAGGAGCATGCTTAGGTTTAATATCCCAATCGTTAGTGGAGTAGGACACGAGGATGATGTTAGTTTAGTGGATTTAGTGGCCGATAAAAGGGCCTCAACACCCAGCAATGCGGCTGAGATGATCTTCCCAGATTCAAAAGATTTGCTCAAAGAAATTATGAGTTTACGACATAAACTCGCCTCTGCATTAACCTCTAGATTGCGCTTTGTGGAAATGGAAGTACAGTCACTGAAGATTGAACTGATTAGATCAATAGAGAGTCTGATACTTAGTTTAGAATCCAGGCTTAGCCTAGCGAAGGCTAGGCTTGGAGGTTTGAATTTTGAAAAACTTTTTGCGCGAGGTTACGCCTTAATAGAGTCGGGTGGTCAGTTGGTTAAGTCTGTTGAGGATGTTAGTTTAGGGGGTGAACTAATCGCCACCCTAAGTGATGGTAAACTTAAGTTAGAAGTTAAAGATAAATTAAAAAAGTAATACATGGCTAAAAAGACGGTTGCAAACGGTGATTTTGAAGATAAGCTTAAAGAGCTTGAAGGTTTAATTGAGCAGATTGAATCTGGTAAAGAGGGATTAAATACCTCAGTTGAAAAGTATGCGTATGCGCAGGATCTTGCGACCCAGTTAGAAAAGATTCTAAAAGGTGTGAAGGATTCTGTTGAAGCATCAGATATTGAAAAAAAAGAGGATATTGAGGAAGAAGAGTGATCTGGTTATTTGTAATATTTTCTTTAATCTTTATTCCATTTGGGATGATTGTATTTATGGGTGCGCCGTATCTGCCAGCTCATAAGAAGGCGATTGATGATGCTTTAAGTTTAGTAAAGCTTAGTAAAAATGGACGAGCAATAGATCTTGGATGTGGGGATGGTAAGTTTTTGCTGGCCGCAGCTAAAAAGGGATATAAATGCACAGGCTATGAAATTAATATCATTCTATTTTTGATTGTTAAGTATAGGCTTTTAAAGTATAAGAATGCCGAGGTTAAGTTTGGTAACTTTTGGAATAAAGACTTTCCTACAGGTACGGAGGTTGTTTATGTCTTTTTGTTGGATAAGTTTATGAATAAGCTGGATAAAAAGATGCAAAGTGAAGCTAAGAGACTGAATAAAGACCTAACTTTGGTTAGCTATGTTTTTAAGATTCCTAGTAAGAAGCCAGTTAAAAAGGTCGGGGGAGTAAGAGTTTACGAATACCCATTAAAGTAATATAAAAGCTTGACTTAAGCATAAGCAGTGTGCTAGTATGAATATAGACACATAAGAAAAGCAAAAATAAAAACTAAAGTTAGTTAGGAAATAATATGGAAAGAGGAAAAGGACTACTAAGAGAACCTGGAGTTACGGTAAGCGAGTTAGATAGAAGCTACGCTGTTCCTGATGATCAAGAAATTGATAAGCCGGGAGAAATGTCTATGGAAGAACACAAGGACAGAGTTCATATGGCTGGTAAACTTGCTAAGAGTGCAATTGACTCATATGCTGAGTTAAGGGATGCGGCAGCAGATGCTAGAGCCCAGAAAGAAGGTCGTAAAGGGTACTTACCTACAGAGATATCTGAAGAGGAACTTAGACAGATGGATGCCGCTACTGAGCAAGCTAGGGTCATGGTCGGTGTTCGTGAGGCAGGAATTGGAGGTAAGGAACTCAGGCTTCCAGGCGATGGTGAGTCTATTACGGTAAGAACAGGGGTGAGTACGCAGACTTTGACACCATCATCTTCTGGTGTAAAGAATTTCATACTGCCTGAAGATCCAGTCGGTACAACTGCAGTTTTGACAAAAATGCCAAAGTAGTAAAGCTTGCCGAGACGATAAAGACTGTAGAAAATCCAGCAGAGATGTTGGGTTTTTCTTTTTGTCTATAATTTGGTATAATTTACTCTGTTAATTAGAAACCTGTGAGCGTGGGTGAATCCTCTCTAAGTTTTGGAGCTTTTCCGTTCTTAGAGCCTCCATGCCTCAGTTAAATAGAAAGGTTAGGTTAAAAAGGATTTATGGCAATAAAAGTAGATATTGAAGAATTATTTAAGGCTGGAGCTCACTTTGGGCATAAGGCGAATAAGTGGCATCCGAAGATGGCGCCATATATTCATAGTAAGCGAAAGGGTGGGCACATCATCAACTTAGAGACAACCGTGGATGCGCTAGAAGTTGCTCTACCACTTGTGACTAAAGCAGTTAGAGAGGGCGGGGAAGTGTTATTTGTAGCGACTAAGACTCATCTTAAAGGTCCGGTTAAAGACGCTGCAATAGATAGTGGGAGCCCTTATGTTGTAGAGCGCTGGTTCGGTGGTCTACTTACAAACCGTGCAACAATGATGGACAGAATCAAGCGCCTTAAGATGCTTGAGGCTAAGATGGAAAATGGAGAGTTTGCATCACGTTACTCAAAGTTAGAGGTTCAAAGGTTGCAAGAAGAGCTTGATGGTCTAGAAAAGCAGTTTGGTGGAATCAAAGAAATGAAAGGTTTGCCAAAAGTTGCGGTAGTTTTTGATGCCTTAAGCAACAAGCTAGCTGTTAATGAGGCGGCGAAGATGGGTATTACTGTTATTGCAGTTTGTGATAGTAATGTTGATCCTAAAAATGTTGATTACATTATTCCTGCTAACGATGACGCTACAAGCGGGGTAACTTTAATTGCAGGATACTTCCGTGATGCAGTTAAGGCAGGGCAGAGTGAAGTTAAGGAAGAAGTAAAGTAAAGATTAACTAGAATTATAGCTATGGCAGTGACAATAGAAGAGGTAAAAAGACTTAAAGATTTAACAGGAGTTGGCCTAACAGACGCAAAGCATGCTCTAGAAGAGGCTGGTGGTGATTTTGATAAGGCTCTTGATGAGATGCGAAAGAAGGGTTTGACTAAGGCTGATAAAAGGGCTGAGCGTGAGGCAAGTGAGGGTGTGGTTGTAACTTACAATCACGATTCTAGAATTGGTGTAGTAGTAGAACTTAATTGTGAGACCAGCTTTGTAGCTAAAACTGACGAGTTTAAACAACTTGGTCAGGATATCGCGATGCATATCGTTGCTAGTAACCCAGAATTTATCTCTAGTGAGAATATCCCACAAGAGGTTCGAGATGAAAAAGCGGCTGAGTTTAAAGAAAAGGTTGTTTCTGAAGGAAAGCCCGCTGATATTGCCGATAATATTGTTGAAGGAATGCTTAAAAAGTATTTTGCAGAACGATGTTTGCTAGATCAGCCTTTTGTTAAAGATCAGGATAAGGATGTCGCGATGCTAATTAAAGAACATATCGCTAAGCTTGGTGAAAACATCGTTGTTCGTAAGATGGCTAGAGTTGAGCTCGGTCAAAGAAACGGTTAGGTTGTATCTTTCTTTCTCCTTGATGAGAAAGAAACAAAGAATCAAGCCCTGCGGAATCGAGTTTAGATCTTTACTTCTAAGAAGTTTGTACCTGCTCGACTCAAAGTCCTCGGGCTTGGGTGCAGTGGTGGATTCAATTTTGTGGTAAAATTAGAGTTATATGGAATTGAATGAATTTAAGCAGAAGTTGAATTTAGCGATTGAGCGTTTAACTGAGGATTTAAAGAAAGTTAGAACAGGTCGTGCTCATCCAGATATGCTCGATGGAGTGAGGGTCGAAGCTTATGGAGTAATGACTCCGCTTAACCAGGTTGCAAATGTGACTGTTCCAGAACCGCAGCTGATACAAATTACTCCTTTTGATCCATCAAATATTGATGCAGTTACTGAAGCTATTAAGAAGGATGAAGCATTGGGTTTAAACCCGAGTGATGATGGTCGAGTTGTGAGAGTTAATATTCCGCCGCTTACCGAAGAAAGACGAGCTCAGATTGCTAAGCAACTTGGAACAAATGCAGAAGATGCCAGGATAGTCTCGAGGAATCTGCGCCAAGATTTACTTAGTGGCTTAAAAAAGCAAAAAAGTGCTGGTGAAATTACTGAGGATGATTTAAGATCGCTTGAAAAGCAAGTTCAAGATGAACTGGATAAGTTTAATAAACAAGTTGATGAGCTTATTGGTGCTAAAGAAGCTGAGGTGATGAAGGTTTAAGGCCTAGACATGAATCTAGATCTATCTTCGTAATCTAAAGCTTCTTGGAATTGAGCTCTTTGTACATCTTTAATTACCTCTATGCCTATATATAATATTGTGTCCAGCCTGTGGTCTGCTGGGCCTGGAAGTGTTCCCCATACGTCTTGATGTGTTCGTAATGTATTGCCGTTTGCCATATTGTAGTTATTATATCAATTTATAGTATTAGACAGTCAATCAAATAACACGTTTAATACTTTCTTTTCTTCTTGATAGAGAAAAGAAACAAAAGAATCAAGAAAAAATTAACTCACTAGTTCTAACCTAAGTATCTTAAGCTTAACTAGCTCTTTGCTCAGACAAAATTTTTTCGGGTTGCGGTTTTGG
>JAUPUA010000025.1 GCA_030917805.1 Patescibacteria group bacterium | reverse complement strand
ATTGCCAGCCTACTAGAACTTCTAGCTTTTGGGTATATTTGGGTTCACTACCTATCTAGTATTCTCAAAGCTAACTTTCAAGAAGATCTTAATACACGAATAAGTTTTAGAATAAGCCAGGTATTTGTTCTTGCGGCCATAATCGCTCATCCAATTCTAATCTCTGCAAATTTAAAAAATAAAGGTTACGGATCACCCCCTGCCAGTTACGAGGCTTTTTTTGGCTCATCTAAAGAGATATTTATTCTACTTGGTGGGATATCACTCTTCGCCTTTCTTCTTTTTGAACTTAAGAGCATCTTAAAAAAATATCCTAAGTTTTGGTCTTATGTGCTTATGTTTAACGATCTTGCAATGCTTTTGATAATCATTCACGGCTTTAATCTTGGCCTTGTAATCAGCTCTACTTGGTTTAAATATGTCTGGTTAATATACGGGTTGAGTCTGCTCTTTTTTTACTACGATAACTACATTAATAAAAAGAGGCTAAAAAAATTTGGAGAGCTATTCATCATTGGCTTAGTTGTTGTTATGATGCTCTTTATAACTCTTGCTACAGACCTTGCCAAAAATACTTCGGATAGCTTTAATAACAGTACTAAATCGACAGAGTCTAAGCAGTCTACAAAATCTGATACTAATGCAGAAGTTAAGACTATATCTCGGGCAAATTTAGCCTCCGCGAATGGCCTGAAAGGCAACAAATGTTACATTGCTATTAATTCAGTGGTCTATGATGCATCCAATAACTCAGAGTGGTCTAATGGCGAGCATACTCCATCCAGAGGTCAAGCCAAGTGTGGTGAAGATCTAGCTGAAGTCATCAAGCAATCACCGCACGGTGCAGGGGTTCTCGACAAATTGCCGGTAGTTGGCAAGCTAGGCAGTTAGATATTAAACTTTAAAGAAGATGAAACTAGTTGTCCCTACAGTAACCGCTACTAAACTCTCAGATTACGAAGAACAAACTGAGCTTGTAGCTAGCGCGTCTAACTTTGTTCATATTGATTTATCCGAACCAGCATTTAATGGTGCGGACCAACTTATTAGTTATCAAGAAGCTTACCTGGAGCCCGTCTTAACCTCTAGTGTTCATCTAATGTATCAAGATCCAATTTCTGCAGTTGAGCACTTTCTGAGCCTATCTGAGCCACCTAAAATGATTATCTTGCAGGTAGAATCTGATTCTGAGAGTTTGCTCGCAGCGATTAAGCTAATTCATGATTCACCATCTCTTCTAGGTTTAGCAATCTTACAAAGCTCACATACTGCAGATTACTCTGCTCTTTTATCTATGGCAGATCAAGCTCTAATCTTCTCAGGTTCTTTAGGCAAGCATGGGGGAGTTGCAGATCTCAGTCTAACTACCAAGATAGATGAACTAAAAAAGATCAAAACAGGCATAGAGGTAGCTTGGGACGGGGGAATAAACAGATCTAATATCGAAGAACTTAGCAAAGCAGGAGTTGACGTATTCTACGTTGGCGGAGCCATCCATAGCGCCCACAACCCAGCAGAAGAGGTCAGACTGCTCCAATCTCTAGCCGAAAATGGATAGTAGACTTCCACTCTTTCCCACCATTAAATATGGTGTATAGTTAAAGCTAACAAGTAATATTTTAAATTGAACTTTAGAGGGTAGATGATAATTGATAGTCCGCCAGGTCTTTTTGATTTAGCTGAGATTCCAAAGAATCCTACTAACCCCGACTTTGTTACTACTAAGGTCCATATAAGCGGAATAAGGACAGTTAGAGATTGTCAAGAAGGACTCGGTCGCCTTTCCGGCAAAATGCTAGATAAGCTTAACGCTGGGCAAGATCCATCTGAATGCGTAACTGAAGAAGTCCAGGATGCAATATCAGATCACACAAGACTAGCTAGAGAAAACGGTACTAAGCAATGCATAAAATACTGTTTTGCAGGGATCGTCGGTTTCTGTCCTTTTTCTCAAAGACGACTTAAACCAGAGGAGTTCTCATTACTATTGTTGGGTAATCAACTAGATGGAGGTAAAAAGGGCAGATTAGGTGGACGTATTGTTAAGACCACTCAAGAGGCTTCAGACATGGGATTGGTTCTAATAAGATCTGTGCTGCCGGGTGGTAATCCACTCTCGAATATGAGGTCTACAGGAACGGGCCGTCAGGCAATTGCAAGAATAGAAGACCACCTACATAATGCCTGCTCAAACTTAGATTTAATTCCACCGATTCAGCCGAGACTAGAGGGGATAGCTTAGCCTAACTCTTCTTATTCTTCTTTCTCTCGTTAGCACTCAAGTAACGCTTTCTTAGTCTTAGGCTTTGTGGTGTAGCCTCTAATAGCTCGTCATCTTCTAAGAAGTCTAGGCACTCCTCTAGACTTAATATCACAGGTGGAGTTAATTGCACGGTTCCGTCAGAGCTGGAAGATCTAATATTTGTTAGATGCTTTTCTTTACAGATGTTTACTTCCATATCTTCTTTTCTGAGGTTTAGGCCAATAATCTGTCCAGCATAGACTTTTTCACCAGGGGCAGTAAATACTGAGCCACGCTCTTGAGCGTTCTCCAAAGAGTAAGGAGTGGCAACACCAGTTTCAAAACTGATTAGGGCGCCGTTTCTGGTTTGTGGGATTAAGCCACCCATTGGCTGATGACCGATAGTCAAGCTACTGGTTATGGCAGTTCCTTTAGTTGCAGTAAGTAGAAGTCCACGCAGCCCAATTAAAGCTCTAGTCGGAATTTGATAAACCAGTCTGACTCCTCTTAAGTTGACATCCTGATTCTGCAATTGAGCGCGGCGAGCACCAAGCTCTGTTTGCACGGCACCAACAAACTCTTGAGGAACCTCAATAGTTAGTTCTTCGAGTGGTTCAACAACTTTACCGTCAATAACTCTAGTAACAACCTGAGGTCGACCAACCTCTAGCTCAAATCCTTCGCGTCTTAAATCTTCAATTAAAACACTTAAATGTAGTTCACCACGTCCCGAAACCAAAAATCCAATTCCTTCATCTTCTACCCTAAGACTTACGTTAGTCTCAAGCTCGCGTTTTAGCCTATCGCCAATTTGTCTGGATGTAGTGAATTCACCTTCTTGGCCTTTGAATGGCGAGGTGTTTGGCCCCATGTACATCTTCAGGGTTGGAGCTTCAACCTCTAAAATAGGCAGTGCCTCGGGTTTAGATTCATCACAAATGGTTTCACCAATCTCAGCTTTATCGGCACCGGTAAACGCCACAATATCGCCAACTGGTGCCTCGGCTGCCTCCTCTTTCCCTAAACCCTTAAAAGTAAATAGATCAGCAACCTTAAACTTAACTTGTGATCCATCCTTCTTCATTAAAATCATTTGCTGATTCTTCTTAATCCCACCACGACCTAGTTTACCTACCGCGTACTTACCTTTGAAATTATCCCACTCAAGATTGGTAATTAGGAGCTGTGTCTCGGTCCCTTCTTTAACTTTTGGAGCTGGGATCATTTCTACGATTGCTTTGAAGATACAAGCTAGATCACCAGGAGCAGCAGGATCTGCAGGAACTTCTTCCCAGGCCTTTCCTTCTCTCCCAATCGCATAGTAAACAGGATAGTGGAGCTGATCTTCGTCTGTAGCAAGTTCTAAGAATAAGTCTGCTAGTTCATCTTCAACTTCCGCGATCCTAGACCCATCCTTGTCGATCTTATTGATAACAACTAGTGGTTTAAGGCCAGCAGCTAAAGCCTTCCCAAGTACGAACTTCGTCTGAGGCATTGGCCCTTCTTGGGCATCGACAACTAATAGACATCCATCGGCCATACCAAGAGTTCTTTCAACCTCACCACCAAAATCTGCGTGGCCTGGGGTATCGATAATATTAAACTTATAATCCTCGTAGTTCACGGTGGTGATTTTTGCGGTAATTGTAATGCCGCGTTCTTTTTCTTGGGCTAGCTTATCCATAATTAAGCTTTGACCCATCTCCGACTGGTTATCGCGGAACGTGTTAGATTGCTTTAATAGACCATCAACTAAAGTTGTTTTGCCATGATCAACGTGCGCAATAATTGCCAGATTTCTAAGTTTTGATGTTTCCATATTATCCTTTAACTTAATTTATGAGTTTAAAAAAGCCAGTAGAGTGATTTACCACTGGCAAAGTTAATGTTTATTATACCACATTAACCATCTTTGTTAGTTTATAATTGCCTAAGTTGGTCTTTGGCTGAAGCAGCAAGTTCTTCCATGGTTCCATTATTCAAGAAATCTTGAGGATCCTCTATGGTCATAGTAAGTACAGATCCGCTCACATGCCTTTCTTCTTTAATACTATCCCCACAAAGTGCTGCAAGCATTGTTAGTGCAAACTGAGGCTTGGCCTGCGCTTCACCAGCTTTTGACCACCCAAGTGGGTAATCAGAAATATGTACCGCTTTAATATGTTTACCCTCAGATATAGGGGCACCTGTGCTATGTAGCGCAATTCTGTTTATAGGGTCTAAGGCTAAGTAATGTACATAGGCAGATGAAGCCCTAGAGGAAGGCTTAATTGGCTTTGTCACACTCTTTACAAAACGTAATTCTGGTCCTAGCGCGCTG
>JAUPUA010000084.1 GCA_030917805.1 Patescibacteria group bacterium | reverse complement strand
GATCGAGGCAATTGGAAATAGATCTGAGAGTGAGGAAAGATTACCTTCAACTAGAGATTGGATAAAGTCTGCGTATATTATAGGGGCAATATTGGTAGTCAATACAAATCCTATAGTCGTGAGCACTAGACTTAGCAGAATCAACTTATGTTGCTTTGCTTTACGAAGATAGATCTTGTTTATGAACTTCTGCGTACTCTTGGTGGATTTCTTTTCTTTTTTAGTCATAGGATAAAGTTTAGCGAATTTGACTTTGTTTGAATAGTCTTGTTTTATAGTTTAGAGTTATGTTATAATCTTAAGCATCAAGAAAAAACCAGAATTCATTATGAACTCTGGTTTTTCATTTCTTAAGATTTTAAAGATTAAACTACAGCTTCAACTTCTTTGGCTTTGTTTGCCTCAATTGGGGTTGCCAATTTATTAAGTTCGACCTGCAAGATTGCTTGGCCGATAATGCTTACCAAAAAGAGTAGCATAAAAACTACTGGGGCTGAGTACTTAGAATTGATCACCTTTTCAGCACCTTCTGAATACTTCCAAAGCCACCAGATGTTTCCGATAGGGACGATTAGCCACCAAGCAGTTGGGATATCTGCCCCTGCTTTGTTTAACTCTCCTTTTACTTTAACTTGCCAAACTATTCCGTAGATTCCAAAGGTTATTATTGAAAGTACGATTGCCTTCCAGATTACTCTATTTTTGATCATAATTTTTTTCTTATTAAACTTACTCTTGACTTAAACTATAGCATAGAAATGCGCATCAAGGCTGCATCTATCATTGGCCAAGGCTCGGTTTTGTTAATTGTTTTAAGAGAGATGTCCAGCCAGTGGAGTGAGTCTGCAATTTGAGATATCTTAGGTTTATTTAGATTTAAAGACCTAGCAAGCTTGGCTTGTTGGCTGGCTACAAAAGGGTGAATTCCAACTTCACTCGCCACCTGTTGCGGAGATTTGCCACTTGGTAACCCGTAGGTAACTGCGGCCAGTGAAAAACCTTGCGAGCAAAGTAGACCAATAATTTGGTAAGGATCTTCTCTAAAGAGTTCTAGCTCTTTAAGTGTTTTTTGGATCTCAGTTCGGTCTTTTTTTAAGGCGGCTTCTAGAAGATTGAATGCTGTCTCAGTGCTGGAAGGTGCTAAAAAGATGTCTAGATCATTAGGTTTAGGATTATTAGTTTGAAGGAGTGCCAACTGATTGAGGCAAATCCAAATTTCTTGCTGATCAGATTCTGTTCGAAGAATTAAATCTTGGACAACCTTTGTGTTCAGATCCAGATCCAACTTTTTAGCAGTCTGTGCTATCCAGGCTTTTAGCTTGGCTTCTGGCAGATTAGCAAACTCAGTAAACCCAGCATGCTTTTGGATAGCTTTATATTCTGAGGTTCGTTTATCAAGTGAACTTATAATTAGAATTAGGTCTTTTAGTTCTGTTTCCGGAGCCTCGAGGCTAAGGCGGATAAGGTCTGGGTTATCCTCGGCATTTTTTAGGACTATTAATTCCCTCGAGCTAAATAAACCCGAGGCCATAAGATCTTGCGAGAACAGATCTGGAGTGACGTCTTCTGCCGAGAGCTCTCGCACTGAATACTCACCATTCTTAGCTATGAAGTCGGCTTTTAACTTAGCTAACTCTAGCCTTTTGTTAAAAGTATTTGTTCCGTAAAAGATCTTAAGCATATAGACTTAAGTATACACTTAGATCTTTTGGCAATTCGGGCAGAGACGAGTTCCACGACCAGCTGCTACCGTGCGAATTAATGGAACTGCGCAGCGCGGGCAAGGGCCGCCCTCTTTTTTATAGACATTGGCAAAAGATAGATAAGAGCCAGTTTTGCCGTCAACTTTAATATAGTTAACAGAAGATGAGCCTCCCTTTTCTATACTGAGATTTAAGACTGCTTGCAGCTCTGCAAAAAGAGTTTCTAACTTAACCTCTGGGATATCTTTAATCTTAACTTGTGGGTGAATCTTAGCCGCCCAAAGTGATTCATCTGCATAGATATTACCAACTCCCGCTAAGACATGCTGATCTAAGAGCTTGGCTTTAATTTGAGCATTTGGATATTTGAAGAGTACCTCTTTGAACTGCAGGTAGGTTATCTCTAGTGGTTCTGGACCGAGGGATGCAATAAACTTATGCAAGTGCTTATCCGTAGTTGGGACCATCTCTACCCAGCCGAATTTTCTGAAATCGTTAAAGAAGAATTCAGAGTTATCATCAAGCTTAAAGTGAATGCGGGTACTTTTATCTGGAAGTTTTGAAATGAGTGAATCATTTGGATGTCCCGCCCCGTACTGTAACTTAGGAGATTTGTAGACAAGCTGCCCAGTCATCTTAAGGTGAATTAATATCGAATGATTGGAGCTAAGATTAATAATGATAAGCTTACCTCTGCGCTCGGCAGAAAGTACTTTAGCGCCTTCAATCTCTTTTTTAAAGATCTCAATTGGGGTCTTGATGGTTTTTGGCCAATCAAAATCAAAGCTCGTTATGGTATGGCCAACAAGATGCTCATTTAGACCGCGGACAACGGTCTCCACTTCAGGTAACTCTGGCATATGTGGTTTAATCTTAACAGATTTATGCTACGGATTCAGCCATTTGCCTGGCTTCATATTCCTCGGAGAGTATTCTTCTAATGCCGGCTTCTTCTTGGGCTATAGAATATACGGCTGCCTCAAATAAGCCTAAGAGCATAGGGCTAGCATTTATCTCGGCAGGATTTAATGCCTTTGAATGTCCCGCGTCACACCTACCTATTGGTACTAGGGTTCCTAGATTAGAGCTCCATATGGAGATGGCGTACTCAGAAGCTCCATGAGTTATCCATTCCTCGTATTCTTCTGAGCAATCCGAACAAGATACGATATCCTTAGGTAGGTTGGCCTGAGCATGCTGCAGTATTGTTGCTGTCATAATGTTTTACTTTTGAATGAGATTATAACAATGTACAGACCAACTAGTCAACTGCTTTCTGGCTTATTTAGAGTTCGCCCAGGGATTTGGCGATTTTAGTGTCAACTTGGAGTTTTACTCCAAGATCTGGGGCAATTGACTCCATAGTTTCTTTTAAGAGTTTGGCCACTTTTGAGGCATCTTTTTCTGGACATTCAACAACAATGCTATCGTGAACTTGAAGAACTTGTTTTGCAGATTCTGGCAAGACCTCACTAAGCTTAATCATGGCAAGTTTTGTAATATCTGCTGAAGTTCCCTGAATAGGCATGTTAAGTGCTGCCCTTTCTGCGGCGGAGCGGATATTAAAGTTGGAAGAATGAATATCTGGGGTTGGACGGCGTCTTCCATATAAAGTCTCTACATAGCCACGTTCTTTAGCTTGCTTCTTGAATTCTTCTGTCAGCTCAAAGAGTTTAGATCTAATCTCTTTATAGCGTAGCAGGAAGATACGAGCTTCGCCGTCCGTCATGCCAGTTGTTTCAGCCAGACCGTGGGCTCCTTGTCCGTAGAGGATTCCGAAGTTAACAGTTTTTGCACGGTAGCGCTGATCTTTGGTAACTTCTTCTTCTGGAATATTATTTAGTGCGGCGGCTGTGGCCGTATGAACGTCGTGATCTTCGTTAAATAGTTTGATTAATTCTTTATCATTGGACATCTCAGCAGCGATGCGGAGCTCCACTTGCGAGTAGTCGGCAGAGATCAAAACATTTCCCTTCTCAGCTGAGAATACTGAGCGAACTTCTCGGCCGAGTTCTGTACGAACTGGAATATTTTGCATGTTAGGTTCTGCGGAACTGAGGCGTCCAGTTGCGGCAATATTAAGATTAAATGTCCCGTGAACTCTTCCGTCCTCGTCAGAGATTAGACGCGGCAGCGGATCTAAGTATGTGCCTTTAAGCTTAGTAATTTGGCGGTATTCTTGGACGAGAGAGATAATAGGATGGAGTGAAAGCATCTTTTCTAGCTCGCCAGCAGCCGTGCTTAGTCCAGTCTTCTTCTTTTTAACTCCGGCGGGAGATAGGCCGAGATCTTGAAAGAGAACTTCACCAAGCTGTTTAGGACTAGCGATATTAAACTCGCGTCCTGCAAGCTTATGAATCTTTTTAGTTAAGTCTTGGATCTTGCTGTCAAAATCTTTAGTTATCTCCTCGGCCTTTTCTTGATCAACATACAGTCCGTCTCGCTCCATCTGCACAAGTGTTGGGACGACAGCCTGATCAATCTCATTTAGAACCCCCTTTAGCCCCTGCATATCTTTAAGTTGGTGAGTCTGCCTCTCAAAAAGTTCTACGAGAACTTGATTAGTATCTGGATAGTGAGCATCCAAATCATCTGGGGGCAAATCCTCCTGAACCTTCAGCTTAAGTTCTTGGCTGGCAAGATCGGTTAGAGTGCTTGCTCGAGAAAGTGAGTTCAAGAGAAACGCTGCAATTTGTAGATCATGATGAACCGGAAGTTTTGAGAGTTTACTAAACTTAAGTTCTGAGAATAGATGAAGAAGTTTTTTTGAGTCATAAGTTACGATCTTGGCTTTGAGAAGTTGCTCTTCTAGCTTTGAGAAGTCTGAGTCAGTACTTAGGTCTAGAATGTAGACCTCTTTTATACTTTGGGAAAGATAGATTCTGAGTGGGTTCTTACCAAATCTGCCGGAACTGACACAGTAGGCAAAGATGGGTTCTTTTGGATTAACCTTAAGTTCCTCAATTTTGGAGATGGCCTTAAGCTTAGTGTCGAGCTTTTTAGTTGAGTTAGAACCCTCAATCACAGATGCCTCAGATGTCGCACCACGATCATTTAAGAACTTTGGGAGATTCTTGATTAGAGTTCTGAACTCGAGATCCTCAAGAAGTTTGAGAAGTTTGCCAGCATCTT